>JAGWQR010000186.1 GCA_028869975.1 Alphaproteobacteria bacterium
ACCCGATTTGGCTGAAGTGAGTACGGCATCGGAAGCATCGAGCCCGATCACCTCCTCGATTTCAGCGCGCACTTTCTCGGGTTCGAGCAGCTCTTCGGCAGTAACATTCGGATTGCCGTCGCGATCGCCGCCGATCCAGCTTCCCGGCCTCAGAAACCCGCCGACGCGCTGCCCCAGCGCCCGATCCCAGCGGGTATAGAGCGCCGGAATCTCGGGCAGGAACACATCGCGCAGCCATGCAAGGGCATTTTCAACCTCATCCGCTACATAAAGCCGCTCGCGCCGCAGCACGCGCGTCTGCCAGAGCAGGGCAATCTGGCGCGCGATTGCATCGTCGATCCGATCACCTTCCGGCGTTTCGTATGCGCCTTTATCGCGCAGGATCATCAATTCGGCGATACGATTGCGATGGTCGATCATCGATTTGCGCCGAACTTCGGTCGGGTGCGCCGTCAGCACCGGCACAACCAGCGCATGTTCAAGGCAGGCCGCCGCATCATTGCGCGCGATACCATGCGCCTCAAGCTGCCCAAGCGCTCGCGCGAGTGTCGCTTCCGGCTCTGAGCCCATGCCCTGCCGATCCTCCGCCAGGTTGGCAAGCATCGAAAAGAGCATGAAACCGCGCGTGAAGGCGACCGTATCGTCGAGGTTCAGGGCATCCAGGCCGGTATCCGCGTTTTCAGCCCCCGCCACGCCGCGTGCGCGATCAACCGAAGCCGCGCGGATATATTCGGTGCGCCGGTACAGCGCCTCGCCGCCAAGGTCGCGGATGACATCGCCGAGCAACTTGCCCAGATAGCGAATATCCTTGTTCTGTGTGATTGCGGGCGAAAGGGACATTCCAATATTGCTGCACTGCAACAGCGAAGCCGTCAAGCAATAATTGTCGTGCCGGCGCTGTCAGCGCACGAATTCAAGGGCCTGCGCCAGTCCATCACGGATGTGGCGGAGCGCTGCTACCAGCGTGTCCTGATCGGGCGCATGGGTCTTGGCTTCCGCTGTATCGGCGGCATGCTCTGCATTTGAGCTTGCCGCCACCGTCGTTTGAGCGGGCTCCTCAAGTGCACGCTGCGCGCCCTTGATGGTATACCCGGCCTTATACAGCAAATAATGAATATGGCGGATCAGCGCGACATCATCTGGCCGATAAAGGCGCCGTCCGCCGGTTCGCTTTACCGGTTGTAGCTGCGGGAACCTGGTTTCCCAGTAGCGCAGCACATGTGTCGGTACATCGATGATCGCGGCCGCTTCACTAATCGATAAAAACGCTCCCGAGACCTTTTCGACCATTACTGTTTCCCCTCGCCATATCATCGCGCAGCACCTGACTGGGCTTGAACTTGATCGACCGGCGCGCCGCGACATGGGTTTCCACTTTGGTGCGCGGATTACGCCCGGTGCGCGCGTTACGCTCCACAATCTGAAAACTGCCAAAACCAGTAATAAGTATATTCTCTCCGCTGGCAAGCGTGGTTGTCATATGATTTATGATTTTCTCAACAAATTCAGCCGACTCTAAGCGCGTCAAGCCAACATTACGCTGAATCGCATCAGCGAGTTCGCTTCGCGTTACCGATTTTTCACGCACACTGCCACCCTGGATACGCCTTACTCAGGTTTATATTAACCATGATCTAGCAATTTGGCGATCAAGTCAAGTGAAGCAAGCCATGTGCAGGCCCGGATGACTGCAATCGGCGTCACTTGCGCGAGCATTTTCCGGAAATTTTGTTTATTTTCAATAAACTAACAATGCAGTTCAACATCAGAACGCCTGCCGGAGCATTGTGATGTGCGCTCTTCCTGGGCCGCTATTCTATGGCCAGATCAAGCGAATCTGAGGCGCTATGAGAATGCACTATGGGGGAAAATGCGTCTATAGCGTTTCGGTACAGCGTGCGGCGCTCCATTTCCCGTGTCGGATGTGGAGCGCGTCGATTTCTGCCTGACGGCGTTGAAGATAGAAACGGCGCATATAGGCATAGCTGTAGTCGTCACGCCGGTTTCTCTTTTCAAGCGCCTCATCCAGACGCACATCATGATCCAGGGCGCGCAGTACGGCCGTCGGAATCGTATAATATGGCTTGTTGAACGGGGCACCAACAACTGTGGGCACCATAAGCGAATCGGCAACCCCGCCAAAGGCATCGCGCACTGTGGTCGGGCCGAACAGCGGGAGGAAGAAGAATGGTCCAGGTTTCACACCATAAAAGCCCAGTGTATCGGCCAGTCCGTTCGGGTCATAGCAGAGATGGAACGGGCGGCGCTTGGCAATATCAAAAGCCCCTGCAATTCCCAGCGTGGAATTGATTCCGAACCGTGCCACGGTTTTGAAGGCGCGGCCGAACTTGTGCTGGAGCAGAAAGTTCACAAAGACGACCGGTTCGTGCAGATTGCGAAAGAAGTTGTGAACGCCGTCGCGCACAGCGCCCGGCACATGCTTCCGGTAAGAATCGGCAACCGGCTCCACCACCGCATTCGCTACAGTTTGCGTCACCTTGAAGGACTGGATATTGACCGCTTGAAACGGATCCTGTTTGCGGATGGCCGGATCGGCCGTAACAATAATTTCCCCTGGCGGTGCAGAAGATGCGGCTGTGGGAGATACAGGTGTTGCACCGTCTGCCGGAGGCGCGGTCTGCGCGGTTGCGGGCAGGTCGGGAGCTGCATTGCCGGAAGTGGGCACGTTGCCCGTTACAGGCGGAGACATTTGTGTGGGGGGTAGCGGTGTCTCGGAAAGATAGGGCTGGGCCGTAACAGTGGCAAGATCCGGCGGAACCGTCTGTGCCTGCGCGATCCCACACAGGTTCGAGCCCGCCATCATGCAAAATGCACTCATCATGATCCGAAGGATTACACGGTCGGGCAAGGTGTCCATCTCCACAAGGCGCAATTGTAAGCGCCGGGTTTTGAGTCCAGAATATGCGGCATCTTCAATAAGACGATATGCAAGCGTCGATCCACACTGCACCGCATAAAATTTCCTCACATGAACTTGATTATGAAATAAAATCGGGTTCAAGGGATCATCATCATAGCTTATTATGTAAAATGCAATGGCTGAGAAATAACCGCGCATTCCGGTTTTAAGCCGCCTTGTCCGCGAGATGCCAGGATTCACCACGAATTTACCCTTGCGCCGGGCCATCAGGCGCTTGACGCCGCCTATGCTCTTGTGCTTTGCCCGGCGTCGCATCCTGACTATCGTGACATGAGCGATGATCAGGTGCGAAACCTGGTGGCGACAGGGGGTTTGCTCGCTGACCGCAACGGCATTTGGCTGCGTCGCGCTTCAGGCGGCGTCATCCGCCAGTTAATGATGTGGAAGCGAGAATTATGCGCGTTCTGATTACGGGGGGAGCTGGCTTTATCGGCCATGCGCTGGCCAGCCGCCTGCTGGGCCGAGGCGATCATGTGATCGCCATCGACAATCTCAACGATTATTATGATGTGCGGCTGAAGCAGGCGCGGCTGGCTGATCTTGAGCGGCGTTTTGGTGATGCGTTCCGCTTCCATAAGGTCGATTTCTCGGATCATGTGACGATGGAGGCCGCGCTGGCGGGCGAGGCATTCGATCATATCGTCCATCTCGGCGCCCAGGCCGGGGTGCGCTATTCGTTGCAGAACCCGCGCGCCTATGTACAGGCCAATCTGGTCGGCCATGTCAATATGCTTGAAGTGGCACGTGCGCGCCGGGTGCCTATGGTCTATGCCTCGTCAAGCTCAGTCTATGGCGGCAATGTCACGATGCCCTTCCGGGTCGAAGACCGGGTCGATCACCCCCTATCGCTCTATGCCGCCACCAAGAAGGCGGACGAATTGATGAGCGAAACCTACGCGCATCTCTACCGGTTGCAGCTCACCGGCCTGCGCTTCTTCACCGTCTATGGCCCATGGGGGCGGCCTGATATGGCGATGTGGATTTTTACGCAGAACATCCTTGCGGGCAAGCCGATCCCCGTGTTTAACCATGGTGACATGTTTCGTGATTTCACCTTTATCGATGATATTGTCTCGGGGGTCGTCGCGTGCATCGACACACCGGTGCAGGATGACGGGAAGGTCAAGGCGGGCGGCAGTGTGAAGCCGCACCGGCTTTATAATATCGGCAATCACCGCGCTGAAAAGCTGATGGATATGATTGCTCTGCTGGAAAAGGCCTGTGGCAAAACGGCACAGATTGAATTCCTGCCGATGCAGGATGGCGATGTCCGCGAAACCTACGCCGACATCAGCGCGGTTTCTACCGAACTCGGCTATGCGCCGACTACGTGCATTGCCGAAGGCGTGCCGAAATTTGTGGACTGGTTTCAGGCATACCACGCCTCACTTTCCGTGCAGCCCGGCGCGCCGGCGCGATAATGTTGCTCGCAAGCCAAGACCGTGCCCATGAACGCAGCGGGCCGTTGGCTGGCTTGCGGGTGATTGAGTTTGCGAGCATCGGCCCCGGACCTCTGTGTGCAATGCTCCTCGCGGACATGGGGGCTGAGGTCTTGCGGATTGACAGGCCGGGCGGGAATGGCTGGCCAAATCCCGTTATCGATCGTGGCCGCGCCTGGAAAACGGCTGATCTGCGCAGCCCGGAGGGGCGTGACTTCTGCCTGGATGTTGCCGCGCATGCTGATATTGTGGTTGAGGGGTTCAGGCCGGGCGTGATGGAACGTCTCGGCCTGGGTCCCGAGGCCATGTCTGCTCGCAACCCGCGTCTTATCTTCGGGCGGATTACGGGGTGGGGGCAGAGCGGACCTCTGGCGCAGACCGCCGGGCACGATATTAACTATATCGGGCTGACCGGCGCCCTCGCGGCGATCGGGACACCCGATCAGCCCGCTGCCGTGCCGCTCAACCTGATTGGTGATGGCGGTGGCGGGGCCCTGTATCTGCTTGCCGGAATTCTTGCAGCGCTCTGGGAGCGCTCATGCTCGGGTCAAGGGCAGGTCGTCGATGCGGCGATGGTGGATGGTACGGTTTCGATGATGGCGATGCTCAGCGGATTGCTCCCCGCCGGCAGCCTGTCGCTGGCGCGGGAGAGCAATTTGCTCGGGGGAGCCGCCCCTTTTTATCGCTGCTATCGCTGCGCGGATGGGCTGGAAATCGCATTCGGCGCGCTTGAACCGCAGTTTTTCAAGGCTGCTGTTGAAAAACTGGGCCTCGGACATTTGATCGCCAGGCAATATGACCAGAGGGCGTGGCCGGAGATGACCCGCACCTTCGCGCAACTTTTTGCAACACAGCCCCGTGATCATTGGGCCGCACTGTTTCGCGGCAGCGATGCGTGCATCACGCCGGTTCTGACCTATCAGGAATCGCTGACTGATCCGCACCTGCGCGCGCGCGCGACTTACGCGGACATTGATGGCACACTTCAGCCAGCCCCGGCACCCCGCTTTTCGCGAACGCCCGGCACTGTGGCTGCCGCTCTTGACGCGGACATTATGATAGAAAGCTGGTGCGCACAAAAGGCTGGGGGATGATCGGTTGATCCGGTAAAGCGCTTTGCCCTGCGCCTGGGTTCATGGCCTCAGAATGTTTTGGTCAACGCAAACTCGATACGATTTTCATGATAGGCATAGAGGATGACCGGACTGTTGTTCACATCCCTTTTTACCCGAATGAGCGGTGACAGCCCCCACAGGCTGATCCGCTTGTAGATCAGGCCAAGCTCGCCTTCATACAGCCGGTCATCGCGCGCAACATTGCCGAACGCGACAAAGGGGGCATCGCCCAGCGTGCGGCTGAACCCCGCCCGGGCATAGACCACAAACCGTCCGGCATCGCGGCTGAGCGTTCCCGAGCCGCCATATGTAAGAAAGGCTTCGGGCGCGCTCGCGGCCTTGTTGCGCGCCAGATTGAGCGAAACCTGCAATGCCGTTCGCGGGGAAAGCGCGCGCTCGTAGCTGATCGTGTCCGAATAGAGCGGGCCGGATAAATCCGTCCGGGTGGGGTAGTCGAATTGCAGCGCCGACGAGGTGATGCTGAGCAGTGCCTTGCTGGCCAGTGCCAGTTTGAGCGTCGCGGTCGCTCCATAGACATCATACAGCGCCTGTGTGCCATACCAGCGCCGCCCGAGCACCAGCGCAGGGTGCAACGATACCTTATCATGCACAAACTCTGCGCCGACATTGGTGGTGACGGCAATATCATCAAAATTTGTATCGCGATATGAATTGCCGCTTTCCGCGAGTTCGGCAACCAGCCGCGTGCCTGAATCGAGCTTGTGCTGCACCACGATGTCGGCGCTGCTTGTCACGCCGATACCGCTTTGCGCCTGCGCATTCTGGTTCAGCGTAAAGGGCAGCCCATAAATGCTGACAGCCTGCGCCTGGGTAGCGTGGTTGATGTTGGTGTCGGGCGCAATTCCGAGGCTGATGCTGAACCTGACCGGCGCATCATCCTGAAGCGCCGCGCCGACCTGACCAATCGCGCGCGAAACGGCATCAGGCAGACCTTTGGCGGCGGCAGCACGCTGCATCTGATGAGATGCCCCGCTGATATTGCCCATCTGCGCAAGCGCCTGCGCCAGCTCGATCCGCACCGCAGCGGCATTGGGCTTTTCTTCGAGCAGCTTCTCATACCAGGCCACCGCCTGGGCCGGTTTGCCGAGCGCAAGATAATAGCGCGCAATCCGCACCCGCGCCTCTGCGCGGTAATCAGCATTCGGATTGGTGGTGAGCGGTTCGAGAAAATGGATGGCCTCGCGCCAGCGGCCCGCACTTGCCAGTTGCCCGGCCACGTCGAAGAGCTGCTCCGGGGTGAGGGTGATGCCATGACGGACGGGCACCGGACCGGTCGGCACGGTCTGCGCCATCGCCGGCGTGCCGCCCAGGAGCAGGCCGATGCCCAAGGCGCGGCGCACTACCACAAATCTTAAGCGCTCAAACGTGATTGGCTTAATGTCCCACCGCGATACCGCCACCAACCGAAAGTGTTGTGCCGGCAGCATTCAGCTCTTTCAATGTGAAGGCATAGCCGAATTCCTGTGCCGCCGGGCCATAGAAATTCCCGGCGAAATGGCCGCTGAGCAAGCTGTTGCTTGTATTGGAGAGGGTTCCGGCGAACGACGCATTGCTGTTGAGCGCCGTGATTACTGAGGTGCCGGTATAGGTGCCAAGCGCCAGCGCGCCGCCGGTCGCGATCCCGACTCCATTCAGGTTGAGGCTGGTCGAAATGGTCTGCGCCGCGAAGTTGGCGTTGAGCGTGGCGGTACCGGTGAGATTATAATTATCGGTTGCCGTGTTATAAATGCCCTGCGCGATGCCGCTATAACTGGCGCTGCCGGAGGTTGGTACGCTGGTCATGGGTGTTTGCTGGCCAAAGACCAGATAGGTGGTGTTGGGCAATCCGCCCGTAAACGCCGGCGATGTCGCCGGTTTGTAGACCTGGAGGATGCCGAAGCTGGTATAGGTGAGCGCGATCACCGGATTGCTGCTCACCGGGGACAGCAATTTGAAGGTGGCGCCGGTGCCAGAAACCCGGTTGTCATAGACAATATAGTCGGTGCCGTTGGTCACCAGATTGGCAGGCGCAAATTGCTGTGTGCCCAGGCCGCCGAGGCCGTCATTGACAGTGTAGGTGTTGGTGCTGGCCGTGTAAAGGATGTTTGAGCCGGTCGGCAGGATGCTGGTGGAATTGGCGAGCGCAGTCGTAGTTGTGTTTGATGTCGTGGTTCCGGTCTGGCTGATGTAGAAGATCGCTTCGGGCTGGGTGCTACCGGATTGTAATGACAATGGAATCGGCACCGTAGTCGGCGTTGGTGTCGGTGTTGGCGTCGGCGTTGGTGTCGGTGTTGGCGTCGGCGTTGGTGTCGGCGTTGGTGTCGGTGTTGGCGTCGGCGTTGGTGTCGGTGTTGGCGTCGGCGTCGGCGTTGGCGTGGGTGTCGGCGTGGGTGTCGGCGTTGACACAGAAGCGGTTCCGCCGCCGCCACTTGCACATCCTGTTATTGTGAAGCCCAGACTTACCAGTGTGGATACCACCACCGCCTGTTTCAGTTTGGATTTTCTCCGGCGTTCGGTCATTGGTGGTACTCCTGTGTCACATGTGTATTGTCTGACGTTGCCAGCGCCGCTTTCCCGCACCAGCTTTGGGTTCAAAACCGGTATATGAGTTCACTGCTGGCGATATTCTCATCAAGATTGGCAAAGGCGATATTGGATTTGCGGCCGATATGTATCGCGTTTATGCCAAGGCTGATTTTGGGCTTGAGTGGCAGCTCGGCACCAAGCTTGAAGGTGGAAGCACGATCATAACGGTTAACACCGATTGAAGCTGTTATGTTGTCATAATCCCGGCTGAGCCATTCATAATCGGCCTTTGCCTTGCCGCTCACCTTCAATACCCTGAACGGCACCGACAATGTGCCGCTCAAGGCATAGCCCCGATAGGTCAATTCGGGCCCGGCTGTCTTTTCACGCTGGTAATCGGCGCCAAGCAAGACAAAGGCATGTGCCTGATCGAAGAAATAAAACACCTGCATTCCGGGCTGGTTGTGCGTCCCGTTATAAGTGGGGCTGATCGGGAAACGCTCATCAAGATAGACATAGTTGGGGCGCGCAAATATCCTGTGCGTCACTGGGATCAGCACACTCGGGCTGACAAGTTGCAGATCAAGAAAGGGATGCCCGCCCAGCAGCACATGGCTGTAGCTGTACATCAAGCCTGCGGTTGCCTTGCGCACGACAACCGAACCGTTGGCCGAAAAGCTGTGGAGCTGGATGTCGAAGTTTGATAGCGAAGCGTGCAGACTCTGGGTAAAATCATACCCCACTGAAAAACTGTGTTTTGGTGTATCAACCAGTTTGTAATTTGCCGAAAGGCCGAGATTGACGAGCTTGTCGCTTTGCCCGGTTGACGTGTTGATCTGGCTGATCGCAACATCGCTGTCATAGGCAACACCGGCCTTCAGGGTCAGTGAAAAGCGCTTGGCCTTGTTTTTCGGTTTGCTCTGCATGTGCGGATTTGGCTTCGGCTGCGGCTTGATCGGGCCATAGACGGAAGCATCAGGCTGGAGCGAGGGCGCTGCAACAGACTGGGCTTCACCCAAAGCCGGGATGATCGCAAAGGCTATTGCCAGAGGCAGCCGTGCCATAAAAATCCGTCGTCGGCCTCCGTTGGCAAGATATGTATGCAGTCTGGAATTCATACTAATGCTTTCACTCACCGGTGCACAGCGATCCTTCTATGCTGAACTGAAGGATGATATTCATGGGGCGCTCAAGGACACAGTCTCAAGCGCCCCACCCCCCTTGCGGGGGATATTTGCACAGCCGGCACAGGGGGCACAGGCCAGCCGCACAAATCTGCGATGATTAGTGGGTGTGCGTCGCTGATTCTACGATTTCCGCGCCATTGGCTATCGCAGTATCGCGCGCTGTATTCTGGGCAAATTCTAGCGCGGTTTCATTGGCGATGTTCGCAGCGACGGTTGAGGCTGCGGCTGAGGTGATCGTGCCCGCTGCAACCGCGTTGTTGAGTGCCGTCGTCTGTGCGGCCTGAACCTGCGCCGCTGTCAGGACTGTACCCGTGGTCTGCGCGTTGAGCAGCGCTGCCTGCTGTGCCGCTTCGGCAACGCGCTCGGCGGCCTGCACGGCCTCATTGAGTGCATATTGCGTCGCGGCGGCCTGCGTCACCGTTCCGGCGGTGACAGCGTTGTTGACGGCGGTAATTTCGGCTGCCTCGATTTGCGCCGTCGTCAGTGTAGTTCCGCTCGCGGCGGCAGTATTCACAGCGGCGCGTGCGGCGGCCTCGCCAACCTGGGATGCGGGCAGTGCCGCCGCCTCGGCTGCCTGCTGGGCCGCTTCGGCATTGTTCTGCGCGGTAATCGCGGCGGCTTGGGCGGCGGTAATCGTGCCTGCGTTGACCTGTGCCTGCAACTCTGCCGCCTGCTGCGCTTGTTCGGACTGTTGTTGCGCCTGCTGTGCGGCGATCTGTGCCGGTGTCAGCGTCTCGGGCGTACCATCCGTGCTGTAGCTGCTTGAATCGGGAACACCATCAGCCAATACCGGAGAAGCAGACAGAGCCGCAACAGAAGCGGCAAACATTAGCAACGCGGTGCGATTGGATAAATATGTCATCATGTTATACCTTTCACAATTAGGAGCGCGTCATCAAGCGGCGCTGTCTTGGAGACGGTGACGTGCTGGATATTCCGCACCATCCATGGCCGTTTTAATTTTTTCTTTTGATTATTTTCGGAAGATTGGAGGTTTGAATTGGCTGTCTCGCGCAGTCTCAGCACGATCATTTTCATGAGTTTTATTTTGATGCCACACCACAGCATGTGCATTGCCAGCGCACTTTCCGAATTTGATGCATAAACACTGATCGGTATCCCGTCATGCGAGAGCTGCTCAATATGGCTCGACATCGGGATACAGGGCCAATCGGGATGTTCCGATGTTGCGGCACGATGCATTTTGCGTCGCTTGTCGACCATCGAAAATACGGGAAGCAGTGGCGGGTGAAAGCCGCGATGCGTTGCTATAAACGCCTGGACGCGAAGAAATCCGCGCATGGCAAGCGGGGAGGGTATCACCGGAACAACCACCAAATGCACCGCAAGCAACAATTTTCTAATCATGTCGCAAAAGCGCGGCGGGCAATCAAAGATGATTATATCATATTGCGCCTCGAGTTCAGCAATCAGTCGCGTAAAGCGCTGCTCTCTGGCAAGCATGGCGAATAAATTTTCCATGTGGCGGATTTCTGAGTCCGCCGCAAGCAGGCTTAGATTGGCATGTTTTGTTGGTGTGATGAACTGGTGAAGATGAGAAGGCTGGCTGATGACGCCGTTCGCGTAATTTCGAACTAGGCGTGTATCATGCGTGAGCAACCAGTTGCTGTCGCCCTGTTCATCGATTTCCCAGAGCAATGTCCGATAGCCGGCCAAAGCGGCCTCCCAGGCAAGATTTACGGCGAGTGTGGTTTTCCCAACACCCCCCTTGCTATTATAGATGGCGACTGTTGCGATGACATGCACTCCAAATCCGGGCGCATCGGCACTGGCATCCCCAACGCGCAATTTTCACTGTAACAAGCGCAATGTCATTGCCAGATTTACTGCATTCACCCCGACTATAGACTGTTGCGATGCCGGGATTCCGCAGAGCCCACCGAACAATTCAACGCAAATTCAGAACGCTCCGTCGATGCCGAAACGAATGGTGCGCGGGCGCAGCGGTGTCACCTGATTTTCGATCGAGATTCCAAACGGGTTTCCAAAGGCAAACTGGTTGGCGCGCACATTGGCTATATTGTCTATATTGAGAGAAAAGCCCAGCTTGTGCCGCGCCAATCTTATGCCAGCAGCGCTAGAAACATAATTGCCCTGGGTTGAATCAAACAGGCTGCCAACCCCAAGACGAGAAGGGCCAACATAACGCACGGCACCGTTTAATGTCAGCGAAGTGTGCGCATTGAATGCCAGCGTATAGGACAACTCGCCATACGCCCCAGCCTTGGCGACGTTGGGCAGTGTATTGCCCTCATCATTGATGAAGGCGGCCGCAGGCGCGGACAAGGTGCTTTTGTTGAGGAACATTGCCGCCGTCACATCCAGATCGTGAAAGGGAGTCCATCCCCCGCGCGCTTCCAGTCCGTATATGTAACCATCCCCGATATTGGTTGTGTAGGGCAGCCCGTTCTCCTCGATCAGATCAG
>JAGWQR010000187.1 GCA_028869975.1 Alphaproteobacteria bacterium
CAAGACCTTCGCCCCCTCACCCGGCACGATCAGCTACTATCATCCCCCTGGCGGGATGCATGTGCGCACCGATTCCGGCCTTTATACCGGCTATAAAATTCCGCCCTATTATGACAGCATGATCGCCAAGCTGATCGTCTACGGCCGCACCCGCGAAAGCTGCATGATGCGGATGCGCCGCGCGCTTGAGGAATTCGTCATTACGGGAGTCAAAACCACCATCCCGTTGCATCAGGAGTTGCTCGCCGCGCCCGATGTGATCGATGGCAATTACAGCATAAAATGGCTGGAGGAATGGCTGGCGCGAGAGGGGCCGTGATGCTCCGTCCACTCCTTGCCGAAGCTCTCGGCACACTCATTCTGGTCGCCACCGTTGTTGGTTCGGGAATTATGGCGCAGCACATGGCGGCGGGCAATGACGCCGTGGCGCTGCTCGGCAATACTCTGGCGACCGCCGCCACGCTTTATGTGCTGATCAGCATCCTCGGGCCGATTTCCGGTGCGCATTTCAACCCGGTCGTAACATTGCTGCTGGGCAAACGTGCTGACAAACTTGCCTATATTGTTGTGCAGTTCATTGGCGCAGTGGGCGGCACTTTGCTTGCTCATGCCATGTTCGCTGTGCCGCTCATTCAGGCGGGGAGCCATATTCGCACCGGGCCTGCTCTCTGGCTGGGTGAGGTGGTGGCCACTTTCGGCCTGATCCTCACGATCATGCTGGGCGCACGCTATCGCTTGGCCCAAGTGCAACTGCTCGTCGCGGCCTGGATCACGGCGGGCTACTGGTTCACCTCCTCAACCAGCTTTGCCAACCCGGCGGTGACGCTGGCGCGCGCGCTGACGAACAGCTTCTCGGGCATCCGCATGATCGATGTGCCTGGTTTTATCATTGCGCAATATATTGGAGGCGGGCTCGGGTTTCTGGTATCGCGGGTTTTGCTGAAGGACGATCAATGAAAGCCACCATCTATCATAACACTGCCTGCGGCACCTCGCGCAAGACGTTGGCGATCTTGCAGGAAACGCCTGAAATAAGTCTGACGGTTATCGAATATCTCAAGACCCCGCCCTCGCGTGACGAACTGGCGCGGCTTTATGCGCGCGCAGGGATGACGCCGCGTGCAGGGCTGCGCACCCACAACTCCCCTGCTGAGGAACTGTGCGCCGAATTCAATTTGCTCGACCCCGCAACGACCGATGACGCCATCCTTGATGCGATGACGGCGCACCCGGCGCTGATCGAACGGCCATTGGTTGAAACCGACAAAGGCGTTCGCCTGTGCCGCCCAAGTCAAAAAGTTCTGGAGATTTTGGAGGGCGGCGCACCGTAATTCAGCGCGCCGCTCCTGGTTCAGTCCGCCGACGACAGGTTGACTGCCGCATATTTGCCGCGACCATCAACTTCGATGTCGAACTTGTATTTTTCGCCTTCGTTGATGGTTTTCATGCCCGCGCGTTCAACGGCGGAAATATGCACGAATGCATCGGGCTGACCATCATCGCGTGAAATGAAGCCGAAGCCCTTCATGGCATTGAAGAACTTAACAGTTCCGGTTGCGGATTCGCCAGTCAGTGAACGCGAACCGCCGCCGCGTTCAGGGCGTGGCCCGCGATTATCGCGATCAAACCGACCGCCTTCGCGCGTGCCTCCCTCCCGTGGTGGACGTGGCGCACGATCCTGCACCGGCATCGGTTCGCCATCAATCACCAGATCGGTTGCGGAAATACGTCCATTGCGGTCAACCAAAGTGAACTGCAAAGGCTGACCTTCGGCGAGGCCGCTCAACCCAAGAGCTTCAACGGCGGAAATGTGCACAAAAACATCTTCTCCGCCGTCTTCGCGGGTGACAAAACCGAATCCTTTCTGAG
The DNA here is from genome assembly GCA_028869975.1 of Alphaproteobacteria bacterium. GTDB lineage: Bacteria > Pseudomonadota > Alphaproteobacteria > Sphingomonadales > Sphingomonadaceae > JAGWQR01. The sequence continues at coordinate 1,870 of JAGWQR010000187.1, forward strand.
CGTTGAAGAATTTAACGACACCATTGCCCTGCCCGACAATCTGCGGTGGCATCGATGGTCGCCCTGCCCCGCCCCTGAAGCCACCGCCGCGATCATTTCCACCAGCCGGTGCTCCAAAAGGCGCACCCGTGGCCGGGAAAAAATCATCTTCGCCGAATCCATCCCGTTTATCTCTGCCGCGCCCCCCGCGCTCTCCGCGCCGCCCACGATCATAACCCATAATTCATCAAACTTTCATATCAAAACAGATGCGTCCGCCCAAAAAACAATCGCGCCCTGACGCACACGCGCGTCCATTTCTGCAGATAATTCCTGCATTATCGCAAGCATAATCTATTTTTGTATCTTCTGCGAGCAAATTATTTATGCCAGGTTTATCTTTTTTTGAGCGGCCTGACTTCAGCTTGCCATGGGCCCGATGGCCTGATAACGCTCAAAATGAAGGACAAATTACCCCAATGGCTATATTTTTTCACGAAGAGGACATCCCTGCCGGGGCCGTCTCAGGCTCCGTCGTCGCTATCGATACTGAAACGATGGGACTCCAGCCCGGGCGGGATCGGCTTTGTCTGGTACAGATTGCTGATGGGGGTGGTGACGAGCATCTCGTCAGATTCGGAGCCGGGAGTGATTATGAGGCACCCAATCTCAAGGCTCTGCTCGCAGACAGTGCGGTGCTGAAACTCTATCATTTTGCGCGTTTTGATCTTGCTGCCATCAATGCCTATCTGCATGTTGTTGCGGCACCGGTCTATTGCACGAAGATTGCATCGCGCCTGGTTCGCACATACACGGACCGTCATGGCCTGAAGGATCTGGTGCGCGAAATTATCGGCGTAGAAATATCAAAGCAGCAACAATCATCAGATTGGGGTGGCGCTGTCATCAGTGACGCGCAACGCGAATATGCCGCGAGCGATGTGCGCTACCTCCATCGCTTGCGCGAAGCGCTGGATGTGCGCCTGATGCGGGAAAAGCGAACGGATCTGGCCCAGGCCTGTTTTAACTTTCTGCCTGTACGTGCCCGGCTTGATCTTGCCGGTTGGGCTGAGCAGGACATTTTTGCGCATATCTGACATGCCAATCGCGATGTCACAGTCGATCATGCCAACGGATCGCAGTTGGGCAAAGGCGGGCAGTCGGCATGATCTTGTCATTCGGCGGGCAAAAAAGCTTTTTCCGGCGCTATCGGGTGCTCTCGCTGCCGCAATGATTGCGGTGCCGCTGTTTCGGGGACAGGAAATGAGCTTCATACTGTCGAAGGATGAAGTGAATGTAGCCAAGCAGCGGCTGCGGATTACGGATGCTGTCTATCGGGGGCGTGATGAATATGGCCGCCCATTCTCCCTGACAGCGGGTTCGGCAATTCAGACGACTTCAAAAGATCCTTATGTGCGACTCACAAATCTTAACGCGGCAATCATCCTCACCGAAGGGCCCGCCTCGGTTCATGCAGGTGCTGGACGGTATGACATTGCAAGTGAGTCGATCCTGTTTGACGGCCCGATCAAACTGAATACTGCGGACGGTTACCACATGACGGCCAATCATGTCGCGCTGGATTTGCAGACAAGGCAGTTACTCAGCTCCAGCGCGGTCTCCGGCCATATGCCGCTCGGCGACTTTTCCGCCGATCATCTGCGTGCAGACGTACAGGCACATACAGTTGCGCTCGATGGAAGAGTGCACTTGCACATTCTGCAAAGCCCGGCCAAGAACTATAAGCTATGAAACCGAGACTTGCCCTCATCGCACTTTGCATGGCATATGCGCTTAACGCTGCAGTGGGGCAGACAAGCAGTCATGACTCGAACGCGCCCGTTGATATCGATGCAGACCATGTTGAGGTGCAGGACAAGGATGGCCGCTTTGTCTGGAGCGGGAATGTGCGGGTAAAACAGGCCGATCTCTTGATGTCCGCACAGCGTCTTACCGGAACTTACCATATGCTGAAGGGTAACCCTCAGCTTGATCGGCTCGATGCCCAGGGCGGGGTTGCGTTTACACTTAACGATGACAACGCACATGGTGATGTTGCGGTTTACGATCTTAATCGGAAAATCATCACACTGATTGGCGCGGTGACCCTGCGGCAAGGCGGAAACTATCTTCATGCAGGCCGGCTGACTTACGATCTTGTCTCACATCATGCCACACTCGATGGGCACGGGCCAGGTATCGGTACGCAGAGTGTCGGCGGGCAGGAGCAACCCGGTCGTGTAACGGGGCACTTTACCGTTCCGCAGCGTCAGCAATAATGAATTGACCCAGATAATGCTGGAGACGGGCGCGCACAAAATGCATTTTCAGGATGAGACTGAGCATCAGGGCCTGTCCGTCGTCTCCATCGCCAAATCCTACGACAAGCGCGTCGTGCTTTCCGATGTGTCGCTGCATGTCGAATGTGGCGAGGTTTTGGGCCTGCTCGGGCCCAATGGTGCCGGAAAAACAACAAGTTTTTACTCCATTATGGGCCTTGTGCGGCCCGACACCGGACGTATTGTGCTCGATGGAGAGGATATTACACACCTGCCCATGTATCGCAGAGCCGTGCTGGGGCTGGGGTATCTTCCACAGGAAACTTCAATCTTTCGGGGAATGACGGTGGCTCAGAATATCGTCTCCGTGCTTGAAATCAACGAACCGGATCAGGAGGCCCGCGTGCTTCGCCTTGAGGAACTGCTTGAGGAATTCGGCCTCACCCATCTGCGTGATTCAGCGGCAATGGCACTTTCCGGCGGTGAACGGCGGCGCTGCGAAATCGCCCGCGCACTTGCCGCGAACCCGAGAATAATGCTGCTTGATGAACCGTTTGCCGGTATTGATCCCATTTCGATTGCCGACATCAGAGAGCTGGTGCGTGACCTCAAGCGCCGACAGATTGGAGTTCTTATCACCGATCATAATGTGCGCGAGACACTCGACATTGTTGACCGTGCATGCATCATCTATGACGGCAAAGTGCTGTTCTCCGGATCGCCGGAAGCGCTGGTTGCGGACCCGAATGTGCGGCGTCTTTACCTTGGGGAAAGCTTCGAATTATAGTATCAGCGCATTATGTCGCTCACGCCCCGCTTAGACCTCCGCATTGGCCAGTCGCTGGTCATGACGCCGCAAATGCAGCAGGCCGTAAAGCTGCTTGCTTTGTCCAATCTTGAAGTCGAAGCCTTTATAGCCGAAGCAGTGGATCGCAATCCGCTCCTCGAAATCGCTTCAGAGGATGAAGGCGATACACCTGATAATGCCGCACCAGACCTGGATAATCGCACCATGGACGCGCCAATCGTTGATACTACCGCAAGCGATGTGGAGCTTGATGTCGATCTTACTGCAGAGACTTTTCATCATGACAGCGAGGCGGATGGTGGCCCTGATGTTCATGACCATATTTTCGATACCACCCAAATGAAGGGCAGAGAGGGCGAAAGTTTTGACTATGAACGTGTCGTGGACAGCGGCCTGTCGCTCCACGACCATCTTCTTGCCCAGGCGACTGCAGCGTTTCATGAGCCGGAGCTGAGACTAGCGCAAACGCTCATCGATCATATCGACGAAACCGGGTATCTCACCACATCGCTTTCCGATATTGCGGCTGAACTAGGTATCGCGAGAGCCGTGCTGGAGCAAATTCTCGGCGTCATTCAAACTTTTGATCCGATCGGAATAGGGGCACGCGATCTGGCCGAGTGCCTGGCGTTGCAGGCGCGTGATGCCGATCGTTATGATCCCGCCATGGCGCGTCTTATCGATAATCTCGATGTGCTGGCCGCCGGGCGCTTGGCACAGCTCAAGCGAATTTGCGGGGTTGATGACGAGGATATGGCGGACATGATTGCTGAATTGCGGGGGTATGACCCCAAGCCGGGGATACGCTTTGGCGGTGAAGCTGCCCAGGCCATTACGCCCGATCTTTTTGTCACGCAGACGGCAAAGGGTTTGTCGGTTGAAATCAACGCTGCCAGCCTACCCCGCGTGCTGATTGACCGTCGTTATTACAGCTTGGTAACATCGAATGGTGCCGATAAAAAAGCGAAAAGCTGGATTGCGGAGGCGCTTTCGAATGCGAACTGGTTGATCCGCGCGCTAGATCAGCGGCAGCGCACAATTATTCGGGTCGCCACCGAAATCATCCGGCATCAGGAAGCGTTTTTCACACACGGTGTATCGGCGTTGCGCCCACTCACTCTCAAACAGATTGCCGATGCTGTCGAGATGCATGAATCAACAGTGAGCCGTGTCACAACAGCCAAGTATCTGAGCTGCACACGCGGCACCTACGAGCTGAAATTCTTCTTCAGCAACGCCGTCGGCAACGCGGATGAAGGGGAATCCGCGTCTGCCACGGCGATTCGCAGCGCGCTGAAAGCGCTAATTGCAAGCGAAGGTGACGAGATTTTCTCCGACGACCAGTTGGTAGACAAACTGCGAGCGCAGGGTCTTGATGTCGCCCGCCGCACCATCGCAAAATACCGCGAAGCGATGGGTCTCGGATCATCGGTTCAGCGCCGGCGTGCGCGTGCTATCGGGCGATAGTATTGCTGCTGGCTTTATGATAATATGCTGATTGTCACGGCATCTGGATGTCTGAAGCAGGAATGAGAGGCTCGGCTATGCCCCGTAATTTTATAGATGGTTTCAAGCGCACATGGTATGGAAATGCCCGGATATGGGTGAGTTTGGTCAGTGTGAGCGGCATCATCGCCGCACTCGTTTTCGCCACGCCGTCCACGGCTGCACTGAAAGTCGGCAGCAAGGCACCGGATTTTTCCACACAGGGGGCGCTGGCCGGAAAACCATTTTCATTCATCCTGTCGCGCGCGCTTAAAAAGGGGCCGATCGTACTTTATTTCTTTCCGGCAGCCTTCACCACTGGCTGCACGACTGAGGCACATGAATTTGCAGAGGCCACGCCCGAATTTCAAAAGCTGGGCGCCACGATTATCGGTGTAACGGCTGGCTCTGTGGACAGACTTACCCAGTTTTCTTCGGTTGATTGCCGCAACAAATTCGCGGTGGCCGCGGCTACGCCAGCGATGATTAAGGAATATGATGTTGCTTCGGATATGCCAGGCATGTCAAAGCTGTCAGCACGTACGTCATTTGTTATCGCGCCGAGCGGCAAAATTATTTACACCTACACCGCGATGAGTCCGGATGACCATGTCAAAAACACGCTCGCCGCCGTGCGTGATTATGTGAAACTGCATCACTGATGAAGGGGGCGGTACGCCAGGCTGGCATCGCAACGCTGCTGATGTCGCTTGGTGTGCACGCCGAAGCTCAGGCTGGGAGTGCGCCAGCCCAGTCAGGCGATACTCAGGCGACAGCGATCCTGCCAAAGCCGGACGCAAGCCACCGTTTGCAGATTGATGTTTTCATAGGAAATGCAGGGCATTACCTATTCTTGGTTGATACAGCGTCCACGCGCTCGGTGATTGCTTCCCGGCCTGCCGAGCAAATGCACCTGCGGCACGGCGAAAGCCTGAATGTTCATAATCTCGGCGGCACCGATCGGGTTGGTTCCGTGATTATCCCGGATATTACCTTTGCGGATGTTGCCGCACAAAATATTGTGGCACCTGAACTTTCTGCCGAAAATCTTGGTGGCGACGGGCTCATCGGGCTTGATTTGCTGAAGGGCAAGCGGATTACTGTCGATTTTCTCAACAATGCCAAAATAACGCTGACTCCTTCTAACCGGGGCAGGGTCCACGATGCGACCTTTGGTGGACCGGATACAATTGTGGTTCATGCCCGTTCTCGCATTGGTGAACTAATTTTGACGGACGCCGAAATCGACGGGCATAAAATTGCCGTGGTTATCGATACAGGATCGCAGGACAGTGTGGGGAATGATGCGCTGCGACGGCTTGTGGCCAGGCGGATTGGCGAAAGTGAAGTCAGGCCGGTCACCTTGGTCAGCGTTACCGGGCGCAAAGTCCCCGCCGATTACACGACCATCGGGCGGGTTCGTATCGGCGGTGTTGCGCTCTCCAATCTGAGCGTTGCATTCGCGGACGCTGCAACCTTTCACCAGTTTGGTCTTGATCGCAAACCTGCAATCCTGCTTGGAATGGCGGCATTACGGCTGTTCGACCGGATCAGCATAGACTTTCCGCGCCGAGAAATCCGCTTTCAGCTCGGACAGCGCGCAGCCAGCAATATACATTGACACAATCCGGCTCTATTCACACCCGGATGAAAGCCAGTGTACTTCCATGACCCCGCAGGCGCGCGTGCAAACGACGATCGAACTGCTCGATTCCACCATCGCTTCGGTGCAGCGCAATGGCGCGGCTGCGGATCAGATAATAGCAGATGGTTTCAAGTCTCGACGCTATGCAGGATCGCGTGATCGGCGGGCCATTCGGGACATGATATACCAGGTGATCCGCGCTTACGGATCAGCTCCGGTTTCCGGGCGCGCCGCCGTGCAGGGGTTGGGTATGGAATATGCTGCGTTTTTCGATGGCAGCCCCTATGGGCCAGCCGCGCTGACACACTATGACATGCCGGCTCTGGCTATGCCTTTGCCTGAATGGCTTAGTGCGCTCATCCCGCCCCTGGAGCAGCAAGCATTGTTGCAGCGCGCCCCCCTCGATCTTCGCGTCAATACCCTGAAAACCGATATTGAGACGGCACTCGCGTGCTTTCCCGGTGCAAAGCGGATCGGTCAGCGCGGCCTGCGGCTGGCGGACAACAGAGCCATTGAGCAGAGCGACGCCTGGAGGGACGGCTGGGTTGATATTCAGGATTATGGCAGCCAGTATATTGCGCAGGTCTGCGTTGCGCAGCCCGGTCAGACCGTTGTGGATTTATGCGCCGGGGCTGGCGGCAAGGCGCTCGCGCTTGCCGCAAATATGGAGAATCAGGGGCGGCTGATCGCCTGCGATATTGATCGCGCCCGCCTCGCGCGCCTGCGCCCGCGTGCGCATCGACTGGGTGCCGCCATGATCGAATCGCGCCTGCTTTTTGCTCCACACGAGCAGGAAAATCTTGCTGATTTGCATCAGAAGGCGGATGTGGTGCTGGTCGATGCCCCATGCTCAGGTACGGGTACGTGGCGACGCAACCCCGAGGCGCGCTGGCGGCTGTCACCAGAGCGGCTGGAAAAATTAATTGCAAGTCAGCGCAATATTTTGTCGCTCGGCGCAACGCTGGTACGACCAGGGGGAAGCCTGATCTATGCCGTCTGCTCACTGATCGAAGCGGAAGGCGAGGCACAGTGCTTGGCATTTCTGCTCGAAAATCAGGACTGGACAAGCGCGCCCCTTACAGCCGATATAGGCAGAATACAGGGCCCAGGGCTGATTCTGTCGCCTGCGCATGATGGCTGCGATGGGTTTTTCGTGGCGCGACTGATGCGGCGGAACGATGACTCGATCTAGTCCTGGTGTGGAGATAATTATGCGTTTGACGCCCGTTGGCATTGCCTTGGCTTCACTTTTGCTGCTGACATCAAGCGGCTCAATCGGTGCGCCGGATGTTTCGGTCAATCCGCGCGCGCAGGTTTTTGTTGCGCTGGGAAATACAGCGCTCGCCCAGGCACAGGGCATAACGCCAGCAAATCCCGAAGTGCTTGATCTGGCCGAGGACAATTATGAAGATGCATTGCTGATTGCGCCGGATTATCGTGCGGCACTCATTGGTATGGCGCGCGTTGCCCATAGACAGGGGCTGAACGGCAAAGCAATCGGCTATTATCGCACAATCTTGGACCAAGACCCAAAGGATGTTGATGTGCTCGCGCTGCAAGGCGAAGCGATGGTATCCAAAGGGGCCTTCATAAAAGCCGGCGATAATCTTGCGAAAATAAAATCCCTGTGCATTACCGCCTGCCCCGCCCAGATTGCGCTCGGCAATGCGATTGCACACGGCACCGAAGCCCCGCCGCTTAAGGCCGCGCAGATCGAAAGCTCGCCGGTTATACAGCATATCGACAGCCGTACCAATTAGTAGCTTTCGCCGGTAGATCTCTTAGGAAAGAGAACGCGCGATCGCGAGAAATTCATCGACAGAGACGGTTTCCGCGCGCCGGGTTTCGTCAATTCCCATAGCACTCAGCGCCCCAAGCGCGCCCTGAACTCCACGGAGACTCTGCCGCAGCATCTTGCGCCGCTGCCCGAAGGCGGCTGAGGTAAGCTGCTCCAGCACGGCGGGATCAACATCGGAAGGTGCCTCGCCAGGCGTAAAATGCACCACGGCAGACATTATTTTTGGGGGCGGCGTGAATGCAGAGCGATGAACCGGCATAGCGATGCGCGCGGCGCTGCGCCATTGCGACAGAATGGCCAGCCGCCCATAGGCGGAAGTGAACGGTTTGGCGACGATGCGATCCGCAACCTCACGCTGGAACATCAGTGTGAGCGAAGTCCAGCGCGGGGGCCATAATTGCCCTCTCAACCATTGCACCAGCAAGGCCGTGCCAACATTATAGGGCAGATTGGCGATGATTGCCCCGCCTTCGGGCAACACCGCCGCCAGCGGGATTTTGAGCGCGTCTCCCTCAATCACACGCAACCGCCCCGGATATGCCTCTGCCAGTTCTGCTAGGGCTGCAAGACAGCGCCGATCCCGCTCGACCGCAGTAACCAGAGCACCTGCTGCGAGCAGCGCACGGGTCAATCCGCCTGGGCCCGGGCCAACCTCATACACCGCAACATTGTTCAGGTCTCCGGGCACGGCGGCGATGCGTGCCAGCAAGTGTGAATCCAGCAGAAAATTCTGACCGAGCGCCTTGCTGGCAGACAGGCCGTATCGCGCGATCACATCGCGCAACGGCGGCAGATCAGGCATCTATGGCCAGGGCGCGTGTCTGCGCGGCGCGTTCCGCCAGTTTCAGGGCCGCAATCATGGCCCCCGGATGGGCCATATCCTTGCCGGCAATATCAAATGCCGTGCCATGATCGGGTGAGGTGCGGATGATCGGCAGGCCCAGTGTCATATTGACACCCTCATCGAAATGCAGCGTTTTAAGCGGGATCAGCGCCTGATCATGATAGAGGCAGATGGCGGCGTCATAGCCTGCACGCATCCGGGCATGGAAAAGCGCGTCCGCCGGATGCGGGCCGGTAATGTCGATGCCTTCTGCGCGCAATTGAGCAATGACGGGTGCGACAATTTCAGCTTCTTCCAGACCGAGCGCGCCACACTCTCCCGCGTGGGGATTCAGCCCGGCCATAACCAAGCGTGGCGATTCGATCCCGAAATCCCTTTTCAATGCTTTGGTGGTAACCCGAACTTTGCTCATAATCAATTCAGGCGAAATGGCATCCGGCACGTCCTTCAAGGGAATATGTGTTGTGATGGGAACGACGCGCAATGTCGGCCCGGCAAGCATCATCACCGCATTATTGGCGGCTATGCCGCAGCGCTCTGCGACAAATTCTGTCTGCCCGGGGTGCGTAAAGCCGATTTGGTAGAGCCATTTTTTTGAAATCGGGCAGGTTACAACAGCGCTCGCCGCACCCGATCGGGTAAGTCCGACTGCCATTTCCAGCGAATTCAGGGCACACCGGGCACCCTCGAGCGTGGGATGTCCGGGCCTGATGTCACCCGCGCTATCAATATGAAGCACGGGGAGCGCATGGGCAAACACATCAACCGCGCCGCTTAGCGTGTCAACGCATTGGAGTGGGCCGTTCCAGACATTTTTGATCGCCCGCATGTCACCCATGGCGCAAAAGGGTAAAAGTCCTGCGGTGTTCCGTTCTTCCCATGCCTTTGCAACGATTTCCGGCCCGATCCCGGTCGGTTCCCCCAGTGCGACAGCAAGTGGCAAGACCTGCGTCATGTCAGCACAAGTCCGGATGAGAGCAAGTCAGTGGCATCAGCGATATTCGATAATCGCATCGCGACGCAAATCGCGCAGATAGCGCTGAGCACGGAGATTGACACGTTTGTCCATTTCAGCGCCTTCAATTGCGCGTCGATCAGGCTTTGCAACGGCTTGTGGCTCATCTCTACCACACATAACCAGTACACGAATGCCCTCTTTCATCGTGCCGAACGGCGGCGTGGACTGCCCCACCTGCATTTTGAGCAGAATGCCCTGCAACTGCGGCGGTAAATCACGAACATGCACCGAGTCACTATCCACGATTTCGCC
>JAGWQR010000188.1 GCA_028869975.1 Alphaproteobacteria bacterium
ATCGCGCGTGGCAAATGCTTCGGTATCAAGCGCGGCAAGCACAGTCGTACGTGTGGGCGCAGGCAGCGCCAGAAACCGGCCCTTGGCGCGCGCGTTCAGTTCTGTTTCCAGCCAGCCCAGATGATCGACAGAGCCATCGGCAAGCAGATGCGCGGCATATTTGGCCTGGTCTGTTGCGGAGAGCGGCTGGCGGGCGCCTTCCAGCCCGTGCGCGAGCGCGAGAATGACAAACGCGTCGGCACCAACTTCCCCCGCACCCGCCGTTTCACTTCGCGGAATGACCTGCTGACCGACATCGCGGATCAGGCGAAGTTGAGCCGCCGTAGGATAATGGATTGGTGGAATCGCCAGCGTAAGCGCGTTCAGCGGCGCGCCCGAAACTGCAACAAACATCGATGCACCGCGCAACCAGTCTCGTCGCGAAAAGACGGGGGGGAAAGTGTTGCCCATCATCAATCCTCAAAATATGCATGACCGGGCTAGCGCAGATCAAACAGGAATGCTAGTTCTATTTCAAATAAATCAGTATGAGAGGACTCTGGTCATGGTACCCATAAGCAGACGCAGCATTTTTGCAGGCGCGGGTGCAACGGTGGCGCTCCGCATGATGCCCGCATACGCTGCAACAGGACTGATTCCGCAGACCGCCGACAAACGCGTCATCATTGATAATGATTTTGCAGGGGATCCTGATGGCCTTGCTGCACTGGCACACCAGTTGCTCGCGCCGATCACGCGCACAGTTCTGGTCACCTCGTCGCTGCTCAATCCGAACTTTCTTCCACCCAAAGCGCGTGGTGTGCCCACCGCAGCCAAGGGGGCCGAGGTCGCGAATGAACTCATCGCGCGGCTCAAGCCACCGCATGTGCCGCCGGTTTTTGCCGGTGAGGAGGTTACTAACCAGAAGATGCCCTCCGCCGCCGCGCGCGCGATTGTCGAGGAAACGCTGGGCCCTGATCCGCTCCCGCTCTGGTTCACCTGTGGCGGGCCACTGACCAATCTGGCCGCCGCGCTGCGACTGGAACCGAAAATCGCCAGCAAATTAAGGCTGGTGTGGATCGGTGGCGAGACGTACCCCAATGGCGGCTGGGAATATAATCTTGGCGGAGACCCGGATGCGGCGCGCGCGGTCATCGAGTCCGGCATCCCGATATGGCAGGTGACGCGCGCAGGTTATAGGATGATGGAGATTTCGATTGCCGAATTTGAAACCGAGATCAAACCCATCTCCCCGTTCACTGAATGGCTCTATGGTCGCTTTACCGAGATTCCACCGTTCATCAAGATTCCGGGGGCCTATCCGCTCGGGGATTCGCCGCTCGTGCTGCTGACATCCTTGAGCCGCGAGAGCAGTCCGTCGGTCAAGGTTAATGCGCGGCAGATCCTGCCCGATCTCAAATATGGCGCGGAAATTCCCGGGCACATGATCGAGGTGTTCGACACGCCCGACGCCCGCCTGACCTTTGCTGACTTCAAGGCCCGGCTCAAAATTCATGCTCTTGACGCGACGCGATAAATATAGAATAGACGTTTTAATTTTAACGGGACAGGATACACACATGGCCAGCATCAAGCGCGGCGTCAGCCTTTACAGCTTTCAGAACGAGACATTTCAGGGCAAGATGACGCTGGAGGATTGCATCCGCACCTGTGCCGGTTTTGGTGCACGCGGGATCGAGATTGTCGGCGAGCAGACGTTCTGGGGCCACCCTGAATATGCGGTTGCGGACGCCGACATCGACAACTGGCATGCGCTGATCAAGAAATATGCGTGTGTCCCTGTCAGCCATGATTTCATGCTCGATTACAAGCGCTACAAGGATCGTGAAATGCCCTTCGACGAGCAGGTCGCGAGCGTGAAAAAAGATATCGACTTTGGCGCGCGACTGGGGATGAAATATATCCGCGCGCTGGTTGCGCTGTCCCCCGAAGTGTTGGTTGCAGCAGCGCCCTATGCCGAAGAAAAAGGCCTTAAAATCCTGATCGAAATTCATGCGCCGCTGCATTTCGATCATCCCTGGATTTTGCGTCACGCGGAAGCGTATGAGAAATCGGGCAGCAAGGCACTCGGTTTCCTGCCGGATATGGGCATGTTCCTGTTCAAATTTCCGCTTATCTGGGCCGAAAAATTTGCCCGGCTCGGCGTGCCCGCACCGATCATCGACTATGTTGTCAAGGCCTATGAGGACCGCACATTGTCGGAATATGTCGTCCTTAATGTCCAGAATATGGGCGGCACCGGCCCGGCGCTGGCGATGGCGGAAACGCTGCGCCACAACGCCGCTTACGAGCCCAGGCGGATGCTCCCTTACATGGACCGTATCCACAACATCCACGGCAAATTCTATGAGATGACAGACGATTATGTCGAGCCGAGCATCCCCTATGACCAGATCGTCGCGGTGCTCAAACAGGGCGGCTATGACGGCTATATATGCTCGGAATATGAGGGCAATCGCTGGATCGAGGACGCCGAAGAGCCGGACTCGGTCGAGCAGGTGCGCCGCCAGCATGTGATGCTGTCGCGCCTCATCGGCGAGCCTGCCGAACTCGCCCTCGCCGCATAAAGGAAACACAGCCATGATGGACAACAAGATGATTATCGAGGACAGTCTCGAGAGCAATGACAAGGGTTTCGCCTTCTATGGCCGCCTGCCCTATTATCGCGGCCTAGGCCTCTCGATGGTCGAGGACATCGCGGTGAGCGTTGACGGCGCGGCCATTCCGCGCGAGGATGTGCGCTTTTCGGTGCGCGGAAAAACCTACAAACTCGACGAGATGGAAAGCGTCTATGATGATCGCTGGAACTTCGGCGAAAAGGCGAAGATCATCGCGATGAAACCGGGCGGGCTTGCCCCAGGCAAACACAAAATCGATTTTGCGGTGCGGATGCGGATTTCATACCTGCCCTTCGTGCCGACGACGAAGGACAGCAAGGAACTGGCGCTGGCCGCCTAGGCTGCCTCCGCCTTGCGCAACTGCATGAGGCGGCGACGCGCGCGGATGGCGCCGGCGTCTGATTCTAGAATGAGCGGGCGCGCCTCCCAGAAGTCGGTGTCGCCCATTGATGCCTGCACCGCCTCCAGCATGGGATGATCCTCTTCCTCGAACACGCGGCGCGCCAGTTCGGCGGCAAAATCGCCATGGCCATGCGTAAAGAAATAATGGGTTGCCGTCTGCGTTTCCGGCGTGAGGATATGCGGGTTGAGCATAGGTGGCACAACCGGCGTTTTGCTGCTGTCCCCTGCGCGCACATTGCCAATTCGAAGCGCCATAGCTGCGGGTGCGTGCCAGCGCATATGCAGCTCGCTATCGACATTCACACCTTCCCCCACCTGATCGACAATCCATTGCTGCGGGCGGATATTGGTCATGTCCCATTTGTTCCAGATCGCTCCATCAGCATCCTGTTTGACGCTGTGCTTGCCAGTAAAAAGTTCTCCTGAAACACCGAAACTCTCGACATGGAGAAATTCGACATGGCTCAAATCCATGAGATTGTCGGCGATCAGCTCATAATTGGCGTTCATCATCATATGGCCGGGCACATGCTCACTCGTATCCGCCATGAACGCGAAATCAGGAATATGGGCAGGGTCGGCTTGCGCCGTGTCACCGGGCCAGAACCAGAGCGCGCCGTAGCGCGCCACCACCGGAAGCGTCGCCACGCGCACGCTGTCTGGGAGCGTTTTGCCGAACGGGCTGTGTTTGCACGCCCCCGTCGCATCAAAGCCCAGCCCATGATAGCCGCAGACGATAGTGTCACCGTCGCGCCTGCCCCGACTCAGCGGCGCGAAGCGATGTGGGCAACGGTCAGCGATCATGGCATAGTCGCCATCAGAAGTCCGGTAAATCAGCCAGGGTCTATCAAGCAGCCTGCGCGCTAGCCAGCCGCCGTCCGCCACTTCAGCCTCCCAGCCCGCCATATACCAGAGATTGCGCACATATTCAGCCATCTGCCCCCTCCTCTTCACTCAATCATTAACGCTTGACCGGCAAGCATATCCTCTCTAGCAAACGAGAATAATAATTCCAATATAATCGAGAGGAGCAGCCGACCCAATGCAGGCGATCAGACAATTTTTCCGGGATCTGACGCTGGTGCCGCAGGGCATCATCGTTGTGATTGCAGCTTTCCTGCCGATTATTGCGATTGTGGCGATGGGTCCGGCGGTGCCCGCGATGATCGGTCATTTCGCTAATGATCCGGAAGCGCGCGGCAAGGTTCCGGCGATGATTGGCGCACCAGGGCTGGCGATGGCGCTGCTCGGGCCCTTTGTCGGATTCGCTGTTGACCGCTTCGGGCGCAGGCCGTTGTTGTTGCTCGCCACCTTCGCGTATGGCTTTTTTGGCGCGGCACCGCTGCTGCTCAACAATCTGGATCAGATTTATTATTCACGGCTGCTGCTCGGCGTCTCCGAGACCGGGATTCTCACGATCGTCAACACGCTGATCGGTGATTATTGGGATGATGCCGGCCGCAAAAACTGGCTGTTCCTGCAAGGTCTGCTGGGGCCGTTTCTCGCGGGACTGGTCGCCTATATGGTAGGCCTGGCATCGAAGTTGCAATGGAACGGCGTGTTCTATGTCTATCTGGTTGCTATTCCGATTTTTTTCGCGATGATGGTGTGGCTGTTCGAACCGACAGCGCGCGATAGTGACATGGCGGGCAACCAGCCGGGCAAGGCACGGTTAGGCCTTGGTGACTGGCTGCGTGCCTTCCCCTGGGCAAACGCGGTGCAGATTGCCTCAGTCACGTTTTTCACGGCGTTGCTCTACTATGTGTTCATTATCAATGGCTCGCTCGTGTTCGCGGAAGTGGGTGTGCATGATTCCGCGCGCTACGCGGCACTGATTTTCATCCCGCAACTGTTCATCCTGCTCGGGGCGGCCCTGTTCCGCCTGCTCGCGAATCGCAGTCATATCCTGCAAATCATTGTTTTTTTGGTGTTGATGGGGGCAGGGCTTGCGGGAATAGGGCTGGCGCATAGTGTGTCTGCCATGGTCGGGGCATTGCTGGTACAGCAGACGGCCGCCGGGATGACCGTGCCGGTGCTCATTGCCTGGACGCAGACCAAATTCGGATTTGCCAACCGTGGCCTCGGCATGGGTATCTGGACGTCGAGCTTCTTTCTGGCTCAGTCGCAATCCCCGCGCCTTGTGCATATCATCGATGCGCAGATGGGTGGTATGCAATATGCGTTTCTGGTTGCGGGGATCGCGGGAATGGCCGGTGCGCTGATTGGTCTTGTGATATTCGCCGCGCGTTCAGGTTTCAGGACGAGCGCGCCAGTCTGATTCCCCTGTCTTGAGCGTGGTGCGCAACGCGCCATTCAAGAGTGCTCGCCAGCGCCTGCCAGCCATTTGGAGTCCAGCGTCGCAACAGGCGCGGCTCGGGCATGATCTCGATACGACGCGCTTCTCCAGCAGCCAGATGTATTTTGGTATACCCGATCAGCGCAGGTTCCGGAGCATCGCGATAGAGCTGGATCACATCCGATCCGGCGCGCGTCGAGATGTTGCACACCGTCATGGCAATGGTTGCGCCATCGGCAACGACATCGCGCCACTCAAACCGGGCATAGCCCTCTCCCACGCCGAAAGGGTAGCGCACAAACGCGTTCGCCGCAATCATTCCGCGATAGCCAATCCCCACACCTTCAGCATATGCGAGTTTACCCGTGCTGTCCGGTACTACATTGAGTCCCGGATAATCAGCTTCATCTTGCACCAGGGAGACTGGCAGCCGCCCTCCAGGCTCGCTTGCGCCTGTCAGCACATCGGCCAGTGCAGGCGCATAGCCTTGTCCCGGATACCAGACGACCAGCAAAGCCGCGCAGTTTTGGGCGAAGTGCGCCTCAAATGCGTGGCCGACATTGGCAATGACAATGGTACGCGGGTTTGCGGCCAGCACGGCATCAACCAACGCGAGCTGCGCTTCTGGTAGTTTGGTATCGGGCCGATCCTTGCTTTCTACGCTCGAATCGGAGGTCTCACCCACGCACAGAATCACTGCGTCTGCTGTGCGCGCCGCATCAACCGCGCGGTCGAGCATGGCCTGCGGACTGTCAGGTGCACGCACCCCATACCACAGCCCCTGACAGCGCGCGCCTGTGTAGTTGAATTCGACGCAGATGCTGACCACCTGCCCCTCCTTGAGCGGCAGGGCTACACTCAGCGCATCGCCGCGCTTGAGGATACCCATCACGTCCTTGGCCTCGGGCATTTGCCCCGCGCGCAGCACCGGCGTGCCATCCACCAGCAGTTGTGCCTCGCCGGTTGAACCCAGATAGAGCAGATGATCGCCATCCGCGCTCGCCCTGAAGCGTCCTGATGCCCGTATACTGCCTGGCGCATCGAAAACGCCCTGCTTGTGCTGCCCGGCAAACCAGACCAGCGAATTGGTGTCGCGGGTTTCGGCAAAGCATGGCGCCCCCGCGCAATCCGGCAATCCGAAATACTCCACGGTCATGCCGCGTGTGCAGCCATCACCAAGGTCTCGCGCGGGTGTGACTGGCATGGCAGGCAGACGGGGTTGGGGATCGACACCGGGCTCGTAGATCACCGCGCACTGGCCGCCATACGCAGCGCGGAGCGCATCCAACGGTGTTGGCGTGTCGGGGGCCAGTGCAATTTTCGCGAAGGTGCCGCCCTGGTAGCATGGCGCAGTCGCGTTGGGGCCGATAACCGCAATGCGTGTGACCGATGCAGGCGTGAGCGGGAGGATGTCACCCTCATTCTTGAGCAGCACCATGCCCGCTGCGGCAGCTTCGATCAGCAAGGCCTGTGCCTTGTCATCAGGCATAGGTGTGGCTTTGGCGCGCGTGGCCATGTGCGCGGTCTGCGCTATTGCCGCTGCCGCTGCATATGCGCGCCCGGTGCTCACCTCACCTGTTTTGACGATCTCAAGCAGCTTTTTGCCCATGAATCTCGCCGGGCCGGGCATTTCGAGATCAAGGCCTGCGTTGATGCAGTCTGCACCGGAATGGGTCCCGAACCAGTCACTCATGATGACGCCGCCAAAGCCCCATTCGCCCTTCACAATGTTGTTGAGAATGTGCGCCGCCTCGCTGCACCAGGCACCGTTGACTTTGTTGTAAGCAGCCATCAGTCCCGCACATCCGGCCTGCGCTGCCAATTCAAACGGCAGCAGATACACCTCGCGCAATGTGCGCTCATCGACGTGAACATCCACCGAATCACGCATCGTCTCACTGTCATTGCAGACCAGATGCTTGGCAATGGCACCCGTGCCTGTCGATTGCAGTCCGCCGATCCAGGCCGCACCCAATGTGCCCGCAAGCAGCGGATCTTCCGAGAAATACTCGAACGCGCGCCCGGCAAGCGGCGAACGCGCGAGATTGAGGTTGGGCGCTAGCACGGCATCCACCCCGTGTGTTACCGCCTCACTTCCGATTAACGCGCCGACACGCTGCACCAGCGCAGCATCCCAGCTTGCTCCAAGCAGCATCGGGCAGGGTGCGAGCAGCGAAATGTCGCGCTCATCGACGTTGCCGCTGGCGATCCCCATCGGCCCGTCGCCCATCGTGAACGCAGGAATGCCAGCATCCGGCATGGCCTGTGTGGCCCACATTGCTGCGCCCGCAGTGAGTGTACAGGCTTCTTCAAGCGTCAGAACATGGCTCATTTGAACGCCGGCATCACTTTTCGCGTCAGCAGGTCGAGCGTCTGGTTGCCGAGATCGAGCCGCTGTGCAGTCAATGGCCCGGTGGTTGTCCCGCACAGGATATTGCCAATGCCGAGCTGCTGATATGGCCGCAGATGCTCGATCACGGTTTCCGGGGAACCATAGAGGCACCAGGTACCAATCCAGCGCTCATCGAGTGCGCTGACATTGACATCGGGCTTCTTGTTGGCGGCGTCGGCTTCGGCACGCGCGTTGAATGCGTTCTCGCGGTCGATAGCGTCCTGATAGGATTTCAGGATGATTTCGAGTTCCTCGCGGGCCTTATCGTCGCTCTCTGCAATATGGACGCACTGATAGGTGTGCGTGGTCCAGTCGAGCGCGGCAGCGATAGCCGTCTCGTCATGTCCATATTCACCGAGCAGCTCTTTGTAAGTTGTGAAGTATCTGGTCACATGTTCGAGCGGCGCATTCCCATAGACCTGCGGTGGCGTGAATGCGGGAATGTAGGCAGGCCAGGCATTTTCCGCCGCGCGGCGCGCCGACGATTCTTTCAGCGCCACCGGCATCAGCCGCGCGCGCTGCTTGCCATAAGAAGCAGGCGCTATGCGTTGCAGCACCCGGCCCTGATGCGGGCCGTTGTCGATGACAATTTCAGCATCTTCCATCCGCTTGGCCCAAAGCTGCTCGGCGAGCGCGAGATTGGCCTCCGAAATAGCGCTTGCTTCCTTGTAATTCACGCCGAAGCCAATCATCTCCTCAGGTGTGGTGCCCGAGCCGACACCGACAAGCAGCTTGCCCTGGGTCAGATGATCGAGAATGTTGATCCGTTCGACGAATCGCACTGGATGATGCAGCGGTACCGATACCACCGAGAAGCCGAAATGCAGTTGAGGGTGTTTCGCAGCCAGGTATCCCGCAAAGATGAAACTGTCCGACGCAATCGGCATATAGCCGTTGAAATGATGATCGGGCATGAAAATCGCGTCAAAGCCCAATCCCGCCGCCGTGTCGGCATGGTCGATCAGATCGCGGATGAGCTTGCCATCCTCTTCGGGGGCCATCGAGCGGGCATTCAGGAAAACCGAAAAGCGCATATATTCCTCTCCATCACAGATATTTGAAAACTATGTCGTGTTCAAACAGAATTAGAATTGACGTTTTACTTCGTTACTGCGATAGCCGGGTCCGTGTCAATAAGAACCAATGCAAAAATCAACCAGGCGGGTCATGTGGCCAGCACCACGATGACCCGCAAGCCGCTTCAGAGCCGGTCACAGGCTTCGCTGGAGCGGATGCTTGCTGCCGCGCGTGCGCTGATGCTGGAAGCCGGAAACGAGGATTTCACACTGATCGATGTCAGCAAGCGTGGCAATGTTGCGATCGGTTCAATCTATCTGCGCTTTGAGAGCAAGGATGCGCTGGTGCGTGCCGTGCTGCTGGAGGAACTGGCACAAATTGCCGAAGATGAACTCGTTATGTTTGGCACCGTCAAAGCCAAGACCTCGGCCCTGGAAGATTTTATTTCAAATTATGTCGATGCCTATGCCGAACTTTTGCAGCGACACGCCGGCATGTTGAGACTCGCGATGCTGCGGGCTGTGTTCGATCCGGTCATCGCAGGGCCAGGCGCGGCAAGTGCAGAGCGCATAGCGCACAACACGACCGAGACGATACTGGAATATCTGACGCAAAGCGAAAGCCCGCGCGCGATCGAGAAGGCAGAGGCGACCTACCTTATTATTTTTTCGACACTGGCCCGCGAACTGCGGCTCGGCTTTACGGGCCATTCTGCGCATCATGTTGATTGGGCGTTTCTGAAGCGCGAGCTGGCCCGGATGTGCCTCGCCTATCTCAAATCTGACGACTGACCGGAGACGCCCATGCCCCGTCGCTTCATCGACCTTTCGATCACCCTGTGCAATGATGTCGTGAGCGATCCGCCGTTCATGCGGCCGCAGATCACCTATCAGACGCATCATGAAACGATGCCGGAAGCGCGCCATTTCTTCCCTGGCGTTGCTGCGGATATGATGCCCGGCGGGGAGGGGTTTGCGGCGGTCGAAACGATCACACTTTCCACCCATAATGGCACACATCTGGATGCACCCTGGCATTTCCATCCGACAATGGATGGCGGCGCGCGGGCGATCACGATTGATGAGGTGCCGCTCGACTGGTGTTTCCGGCCAGGCGTGAAGCTAGATTTCCGGCATCTACCAGACGGCCATGTGGTGAGCGCCGCTGAGGTTGAAGCCGAGCTGGCGCGCATTGGCTATGATGTGCAGCCGCTGGATATTGTGCTCGTCAATACGGCGGCGGGCACGGTGCTAGGGCAGGATGACTATATCAACACCGGCTGTGGCATGGGCTATGAGGCGACGATGTACCTCACCACGCGTGGCGTACGCGTAACCGGCACCGATGCCTGGAGCTGGGATGCGCCGTTCAGCTATACTGCACAGCGTGTCAAGGACACCGGCGACACCGCGCTGATCTGGGAAGGGCACAAGGCCGGTCGCGACATTGGCTATTGCCATCTGGAAAAGCTGCATAACCTTGAGGCGCTCCCCGCGCACGGCTTTACGGTGAGCTGCTTTCCGCACAAGATCAAAGGCGCATCCGCTGGCTGGACGAGGGCGGTCGCGATGATCGATAACTGAGAGGATAAAGACATGCCCGACATCACCCGCCGCACGATATTGGCGACAACAGCCGCCGGCGCCGCCGCGCTTGCCGCGCCAGCGATAGCCCGCACCGCGCGCGGCACCTTCCCGCAAGGCTTCCTCTGGGGTGCTTCGACGGCGGGGCATCAAGTTGAGGGCAACAACACCAATTCCGATTGCTGGCTGATGGAGCATGTCAAACCGACGATCTTTGCTGAACCCTCGGGCGATGCCTGCAATAGTTTTGTGCTGTGGGAAACCGACCTTGATCTCGTGAAAGACATGGGTCTTAACGCCTATCGGTTCAGTTTGGAATGGGCGCGGATCGAACCCGCACCAGGGCAGTTCTCGGTCGCGATGCTCGATCATTACAAACGTATTATCGAAGGGTGTCACGCGCGCGGAATCACACCGGTTATCACCTTCAACCATTATACGATGCCGATCTGGCGTGCAGCGGGCGGGGGCTGGAATGATCCTGACATGCCGGCGCTGTTCGCCCGCTTCTGCGACAGGGCGGCGCGGCATCTCGCCGATGGGATGGGTTATGCGGCTACACTGAATGAGCCCAATCTTGCTGGATTGCTTGGTGAACTGCTCCCGGCATCGTTACTCGATGGTGACCGTGCGATGGCACAGGCATGTGGAAAGGCAACCGGCTCAGGCAAATTCTATGGCGGATTGTCATTGCATGTTGACGATCCGGTTGGACTGACAACGCGGCTGATTGCCGGGCACAAGCAAGGCCGCGCTGCGATCAAGGCGGTTCGGGGTGATCTTCCGGTCGGCGTCACGCTGGCGATGGTTGACGATCAGGGGCCGGGTGCGGAAAAAATGCGTGCCAAACTGTATGGCCGCTGGCTGGAGGCGGTGAAGGGTGATGATTTCCTCGGTGTGCAGAATTATTCGCGCACAATTTGGGGCGAACAGGGCAAGCTCCCCGTGCCCGCCGGGGCGCAGACCAATATGATGGGCGATGAAGTTTATCCGCCCTCGCTCGCCAATACGGTGAGTTACGCCCACGCAGCAACGGGCTGCCCGATCCTTGTCACGGAACATGGTGTGAGTTGTACGGATGACAGCATTCGCGCCGCCTTCATTCCGGCGGCGTTGCAGGAACTGAAGAAGACGATCGATGAAGGCGTGCCGGTCAAAGGCTATATGCACTGGTCGCTGATCGACAATTTCGAGTGGATTTTCGGCTACCGTATCAAGTTCGGGCTGCATTCGTTTGACCCGATAACCTTCAAGCGCACCGCCAAACCCAGCGCTTCGGTGCTTGGGAAAATTGCACGCACCAACACCGTTTGAAGGGCGGATGGCCCGTGTCTTGGGGGCTTGACTCGACAAGAATATTAGTAATAGAATAAAGATACTAATTTAGTTAGTATCAGAACGATATCGTTGAGGGAGGTTTTTAACATGAATAAGTTACATTTCTCTGTAGTGTCGCTGCTCGCCCTGTTGAGCGCACCTGCCGTTGCGCAAAGCGCGGCGCAAGCCAGCAATGATGATTCTGGCGTGGCTGATATTATCGTGCGCGCGCAGCGTGTTGCGCAGAGCCTGCAAACCGTCCCCGTCGCGGTCACACCGGTCACAGCACAGGAGCTCGAAAATAAGAGCTTGCATGATCTCCCGCAGCTCACCCTCGCGGTGCCGAGCCTTGAAGTGACCACCGACAACGCTTTCACGCTGCGCGGGATCGGCAGTCAGATTTTCTCGGCTAATGTTGATTCCTCCGTGGGCGTGATGGTGGATGACATATCCTTGGGCGTGCCGGTATTCATGAGCAATGCTGCCTTTGTTGATATGGATCAGGTCGAAGCCCTGACCGGCCCGCAGGGGCTGTTGTTCGGGCGCAATTCTTCAGCAGGTTTGCTCAACATCATCACCAAACGGCCTGAGTTGAACAAGACGACCGGCGAGTTCTCGGTTGAATATGATAATCGCGATGCGCCCGGCGGGCATTTTGGTCTTGTCGGCACTGGCATACTCAACCTGCCGACGAGCAGCAATTCGGCGCTGCGGCTGAATGTCCTTGATTCGGTGCAGGATCCGATCGCCAAGGTCATTGTCAACCTTTCGCCGAATTTACAGGACAAGCAACTGCGCTTCATGGTGAAGGGAAAGTGGCTGTGGGAGCCGACCAGCGATTTCAGTGTCTATCTGATTGGGGACTATAGTCGCGAACGCGGTGTCGGCGGCATCTGGGATGATACCTGGCGCGTGACGGGCGCAGGCGGAAACGATGCGCGCTATGCGGTTGCTGACGGGGTGACGCCAGGGCCCACCAATTTCTACAAGGGAATCAATGGTGCCGATTTCCGTAGTGTTGATACCGGTGGCATCAGCCTGAACATGACTGACAAACTGACGCCGGAACTCACGCTAAGCAATATCTTTGGCTGGCGCCACTATACGTTGTCCTACAATCTCGACAGTGACAATTCGAGCAGCCAGGGACTTGACGTCAATGGCGGGCACCAGATTTACAACCAGTATTCAGACGAAATGCGGCTGGCCTATAAAGGCAAGAAGCTTGACGGGCAGGTCGGTCTCTATGCGTTTGGTTCCTCGAACGATGCCACGGCTCAGTTTCAAGGCGCGGGCGGGTTTTCTTTCCTGGGCATTACCAACTTTCTCTACGGCACCAATGCCTATCATCTGACCGGCCGCAGTCTGGCGGGCTATGGCCAGTTCAATTACCATGCAACCGATGCCTTAACCCTGATTGCGGGTGCGCGCGTCACCAACGACCATGTTGGTGTTCATGCCCTGGCGGACAATTATAATGAAGTGCCTTATACGCCGCCGCCGTTTCTGCCGTTCCTGACACAACTGCCCTTCGTCAATATTTTTGGGCCGCTGAACCAGGACTATACCACCACCGGGGACAACACCAATTTCAGTTACAAGATTGGTGCCCAATATAATGTAACCCGGGGCACCATGTTCTATGTGACATGGAGCACAGGATATAAGGGCCCCGCCATGCAAACCAACCTGTCCTATGCAGGACAGTCTCCCTATCTTAGTCCGGAAACGGTCAAGGATCTTGAGGGGGGGGTAAAGGCGATGCTGTTTAACCGGATGCTGCGCCTGAACATCGCCGGGTTTATCGAGAACTTCCAGAATTTCCAAACCCAGTCGTTCGCAACATTTGGTGCATCACAGGTCAGTGTTATCGGTAATGCCGAAGGGGTAAGAGCTGCCGGTGTGGAATTCAACACGAGTTTCAAGCCGAGCCGCGCCTTCACCATCAACTACAACGCGACGATGGAAGATTCGCACTTCACCAATTATTCGACTGATCCATGCTATACGGGCCAGACGAGCAATGGCTGTTCGGCAACCCAGGCATTTTTCAATGGGGCTGGGATCAACACATCAACCGCAGCCAAATATACGGGCACGCTGGAAGCCATATACGAAGTCGCACTTGGTTCCGGAAAGCTTGAGGTCTCCGGGAACTGGTACCACCGTTCAAGCATCAACTTCACAACTTCAGGTGCACCCTATGCCGAACTCGGCCCGATCGATGTGTTCGGTGCCAGCATTAACTACCGGATGAGCAAGGGTATCAATGTTGCCATATTCTGCAAGAATTGCACCAACGAGATTTATCCCAACTATATCGGCTCCGATCCGGGCGATGCGGGACTCGGTGTGCTCTCAACCATCAACCGCTGGGGATACAACTCGGTGCGCACTGTTGGTGCATCACTCGGCTTCAAATTCTGATGCGCGCTTAGCTGTTCTACGCGTTCCGGCAGCGCCAGATCGTACAGCGGATTGGCAACAGCGAACATCGGTCCTGTCCTGGCGCTGCTGGAACAAAAGCCCCGCGCACTGGATCAGGCGGCACCGCTCGAGGGCTGGCAGCTTGGTGAACCCATGCAGCGGATACGGCGACTAATGGAGGCGCGATCAGGCAAGGAGGGCCGACGCGAGTTGGGCGCGATCAGCTTCGATGCTGTGAAGATGATTGCGCGGACCTGCCTGGAACGGCGCATGCTGCGGCTTGATCTCAAGCTTTATTCCTATCTTCCGCGCGCAACCGTGGGCACCACCGATCCGCGCCATTATCGCCAGCTTATGCCTTCGGCGGAGAGGGCCGCAGCATGAGCGAGACCTTGATGCCTTTCCCCGCCATGGATGCAATCGCCACCCCGGTTCCCCCCGCTGTGTTGCTTGGCAAACATCTCAGGTCGCTCAAACGCCCTACCTTTGCGGGTGAGTATGAGAAGGTTGCGATGGAGTCGGCGCAGGATCGCGCCGATTACCCGCAAGCGCCAGCAAAACAGGGAGGCTGCCATGACGTGATAAAAGGCGGCAATCGGCGCGGAAAATCGGCTTGAAGATCCGCTCCAGCTGCTTCCCAGCGCCGATATTAACCAGACCGCGACATGAGGTCTTTCTTTGGATATGGCTGCTATGGATTTAAACCGCGCTCTGGCTGGTTTTTAATCCATAGTTGACAGATGGTGCAGATCGCCGCCAATCAGGGTGGCACTCTCAATGAGACCATCGCTGTCACCGTCAATGGTGTCAATTACAAACCTACCGCGCTCAACCAGTCAGGCTTTACCAACGACAACTGGACGCCGCTGACCATTTCGGCGGCAAGGCTGCTCTCCGGCGCGACCGGTGCGGCGAGCTTCACCTATACCGTCGTCTGCACCAAGCCGGGAAGGCATTTATATTCGGCGCGCCGTTGGCGGCATTGTCCCTGCAGCGCGCTGTCATGGAGGAGGTTCTAACTCGGCATTGGGGGGCCGAAAAAGGATTGATACGGGATGCTGGCTTGCCAGAATTGCCTTGGGGCATCAGCGCCGACAAATTGAAGAGAATGGCTGGTGATGCCCTACACGGCGACCCGGAAAAATATTCGTCTGCCGAGCTTGACCGGCTTATTGTCAAAAACTTCCAGTTCCTAAGAGTTCTCATCGAGAATGCTCCGGAGGACTTGGAAACCCACAAGCGGCAGAAGACATGAACTTCCTGATCGCCGACACCTTTACCGCGTCCTTCAACCGCCTTTCCGGGCAGGATCAGAAGGCAGTGAAGGCAAGCGTGTTCGATCTACAGATCGACCCGACCGGCAACGGGTTGCAGCTTCACCGGATTGACAAATGCAAGGATGACCATTTCTGGTCGGCGCGGGTCAACCGCGATGTCCGGCTGATCGTCCACAAGACCAGCAGTTCGTTGCTGGTGTCCATCTGACGGTTCAGGCCGAGGGGCTTGATCGCATCCGTTTCAATCCCCGTCCGGTTCAGCTCAATCGTTTCCGCGAACGCTTTGCGCGCGAGCTGCGCGCGCGCGGCGTTGCCGCCGAAGCAACGCCGAGGCGAGCACGTGGGCAGGGGATTGCCGGATCGAGCATGGCGCTGGTCAAATTGCGGGTGCGGCTACGAACCGAAGGGAGCCGCCAGATTGCGAACGCAGTGCGTCGCAAACATGAACTCGATGATTTCGGGGCTGCGGGCCGGAACCGGTTGCAGCACCACCATCGCATCGAGCGTCTCTTCGACCTGGAAGTAATACTTGACGAAGGGTCGCAGCGAAGGGGCAGGGCGGAGCGCTGAGATCACAGCTCCCCTGTACGGCGTTGCAACCCCGCTCGATAGTAAAATAGTGCGACCTTCGTCAATTCAGGGCGAGGACTCTCATGGGATAGCGCATCGGGAAGTATCATATCGGCACGACGGATTTTTACTAGGCCATGTTGACATAAGATTTCAACCATAGTCTTGCGGCGGCGAGGTTGAGGAAGCTCTCGAAGGAGAGGATTGTTTTGTCGTAGCGGGTTGCAATGCGTCTTTG
>JAGWQR010000189.1 GCA_028869975.1 Alphaproteobacteria bacterium
AGCCTCAAGGTCAACGCGCCGATCCATGCGCTCGACGCCGAGGGCAATGTGATCGAGACCGGGCGTGCCTCCAAGCTACTTGCGTTTCGCGGACTGGAGCGGGTGCCGGTCGATGAGGTGCAGGCGGGCGACATCGTCTCGATTGCCGGGCTGACCCAGGCCACCGTCGCCAACACCATCGCCGATCCGGGCGTGACCGTGCCGCTCAAGGCCTTGGCCGTAGATCCGCCAACATTGTCGATGCGCTTTTCGGTCAACGACTCGCCGATGGCGGGCCGCGAGGGCAGCAAGGTGACGAGCCGTCTGATCCGTGACCGGCTGCTGCGCGAAGCCGAATCGAACGTCGCCATCCGCGTCACCGAGGCGGAGGACAAAGATAGCTTCGAGGTAGCGGGGCGCGGCGAGTTGCAGCTTGGCGTGCTCATTGAAACCATGCGGCGCGAAGGGTTTGAGCTGAGCATCGCCCGCCCGCGCGTGCTGTTCGGCGAAGAGGATGGCGGCCGTACCGAACCGTATGAAATCGTCGTCATCGACGTTGATGATGAACATACCGGCGCGGTGATCGACAAGATGAACTTGCGCAAGGCCGAAATGACCGACATGCGTCCCTCTGGCGGCGGCAAAACGCGGATCACGTTCAGTGCCCCGGCACGCGGGCTGATCGGCTATCATGGCGAGTTCCTGTCCGATACGCGCGGCACCGGCATCATGAACCGGCTGTTCGAAAAATACGGGCCGTACAAGGGTGTGATCGAGGGCCGCAAGAATGGCGTGCTTATTTCGAACGGTGCGGGCGAGGCGGTGGCCTATGCGCTCGGGCCGCTGGAAGAGCGCGGCATCCTCATGGTCGCACCCGGCGAGGCGCTGTATGAAGGCATGATTGTCGGCGAGAATGCCAAAACTGACGATCTTGAAGTCAACCCGATGAAATCGAAACAGCTTACCAATTTCCGCGCCTCGGGTGGCAAGGATGATGCGATCCGCCTCACCCCGCCCAAACGCCTCACGCTCGAACAGGCCATTGCCTATATCGATGATGATGAGCTGGTCGAGGTAACCCCGAAATCGATCCGCCTGCGCAAGCGCCATCTTGATCCGCATGAGCGTAAGCGCGCCAAACGGGTGCTCGAAGCGGTTTGATCGTTGTCGCCTTATTGCTGTTGACATGTGGCGCTGTCGCGCTAGCTATATCTCAGTTCATATAAAGGAGGATTGGGGTTATGGAATATATGTTGATGCCGCTGAAGCGATACGCCGATTTTCAGGGGCGCTCGCGCCGCAAAGAATATTGGATGTTTATACTCCTGCAAATTATTCTGTTTATCGTCGTTGGAATCATCGCAGCACTGCTGGGTGGTTTCTCGAATGTAAGTGCACCTAATCCCAC
>JAGWQR010000190.1 GCA_028869975.1 Alphaproteobacteria bacterium
CGCGCTCCGGTGGCAATAATCCACCAATCACTGACCATTCCGCATCACTCAAATCACCCCGACCCATAACTGCTCTCCAAAAAGCAGTCTTGAATCAGAAATCACACCGTTTGGGAATCCCTTTTGTCAACATGGCCTAGGCATCACAGCGCACGGCAGGCTGACACACTTTGCGTCCGCCTCATCTCGATCTTAATGCTTCTTGTCGCCCCAGATTGTCCGGTAGCTCATATAGGCGAGCACCGCGAAGATGAACAGGTAGATCACCGATGCAATCCCCACATGGTGCCGCTGTTCCAGCTTGGGTTCGGCCGCCCAGGTCAGGAACGCGCCGACATCCGTAGCCATCTGTTCACGCGTGGCCACCGTGCCATCCTTATAGCTAACCAGACCGTCAACCTTCAATGGCGGCGGCATGGCGATGTTCAGCGCCGAAAAATAGGGATTGTAATAATGGTTGTTGTCCGGTCGCGTATCCGGGAATTGCGCCGCCTGCGCAGCCGGGAAATCGGTATAGCCGGTCACCAGTGATGGCACATAATTCGATCCATCCTCACGCGCCTTGGTGATGAGCGAGAGATCGGGCGGCACTGCGCCATTATTCTGGGAACGTGCCTCGGTGTCGTTTGCATAGCGCAGCGGGAAATTATCCGAGGGGATATTATCGCGCGTGGTGGGGCTGCCGTCCTTGTTGCTGATCGTGGGCTGCTTGATCTGCCAGCCCTTGGCAATCGCCTTCACCTCAGCCTCATTATAGCCGATCTGCTTGAGGTCGGCAAAAGTGACCAGCTTCAAGGAGTGGCAATTCGAGCAGACTTCCTTGTAAACCTGAAACCCGCGTTGAAGCTGCTGATGATCATATTTGCCGAACGGCCCTTCGAATGAATATTCAAAGTGTCGAGGTGCCTTGTGAAACAGCGAAACTGCGGTCGGATCGGGCGTAAGTGAGAAGCCCGGTGTGAAGACCGATGCAAAAATCGCAAACAGAAGCGCCATGATAAACCCGGCACCGACGACTAAAGGAGCAAGTGTGCGCATGAACTTCGTTTCCCGGTTATTCGGCAGGCTGCGCGGCCAGATCGCCGGACAGGGTGGAGGTTGAGGAATGCTTGGCGAGCACCGCTTCGGTAATCGAATTGGGCAGCGGCAATGGCTTCTCAATCCGCGATACAATCGGCAGGATGATCAGGAAATGCGCGAAGTAATAAATTGCCGCGAACTGCCCGATAAGGATGAAAGGCTGATTGGGCGGCAGTTTACCGATAACGCCGAGCACGATCACATCCACCACCAGCGCCCAGAAAAACTTCTTGTAGAGCGGACGATAGCCGGAGGATCGCACCGGTGATGCATCCATCCAGGGCAGGAAAAATAGCAGGATGATCGATGCGAACATCGCAATCACACCCCAAAGCTTCGCATCAATCCACAGGAAATTGAAGGTGAACGCCCGCAAAATGGCATAGAACGGGCAAAAATACCATTCCGGCGCGATGTGTGCAGGTGTGGACATCGGGTTGGCCGCAATATAATTATCCGGATCGCCCATGATATTGGGCAGAAAGAACACCACCACCGCAAAGATCAGCAAGTAAAGTACTACAGTGAAGCCATCCTTGGCCGTGTAATACGGGTGGAACGGCACCGTATCCTGTTCTTCCTTCACTTCGATCCCGGTCGGGTTGGATGAACCGGGTATGTGCAGCGCCCAGATGTGCAGGATTACCACCCCGAGAATGGCAAAGGGCAGCAGATAATGGAGCGCGAAGAAACGGTTG
The DNA here is from genome assembly GCA_028869975.1 of Alphaproteobacteria bacterium. Lineage (GTDB taxonomy): Bacteria > Pseudomonadota > Alphaproteobacteria > Sphingomonadales > Sphingomonadaceae > JAGWQR01. The sequence goes on from JAGWQR010000190.1 coordinate 1,779, forward strand.
ACGGTCGCGTCATCTGGCGCATAGCCGCCAAGCAGCCACACGCGCAGCGGCTCGCCCACAAAGGGGATCGCCGAGAAAAAGCCGGTAATCACACGCGCGCCCCAGAAGCTCATCTGCCCCCATACCAGCGCATAACCCATAAATGCGGTCGCCATCATCAAGAGGAAGATAAGCACGCCGATCAGCCAGATCACTTCGCGTGGTGCCTTGTATGAGCCATAATAAAGCCCACGGAAGATATGGAGATATATAATGATGAAGAAGAAACTCGCGCCATTGGCATGCGCATAACGCAGAAACCAGCCCGCATTCACATCACGCATGATGTGCTCGACCGACAGAAATGCGCCTGCCGAACTGGGATCATAATGCATGGCGAGCACGATGCCGGTGATGATCTGGATCATCAACGCCAGCCCGGCCATGAACCCGAAGTTCCAGAAATAATTGAGATTGCGCGGCACCGGATAGCCACCGCCCACAGCGCTATATACAAAACGGGGGATCGGCAAACGCGAATCCACCCATTTCATAAAATCCGATTTCGGTTCGTAATGCTTAGCCCAGGGAAAGCTCATCGATCAATCTCACCCAATTTGTACAATTTTGTCCGTCGAGAATTTATAGTCCGGCACTTCAAGATTCTTTGGCGCCGGCCCCTTGCGAATACGTCCGGCAGGATCATAAGCCGAGCCATGGCAGGGGCAGAAATAGCCTTCATACGGGCCGCGATCTTCACCTGGCCCTGCACCCAGGGGCACACAGCCGAGATGCGTGCATACGCCCATCGTAATCAGCCAGTTGCTTTTGCCGGGCTTGGTGCGCTGCGCCAGCGTCTGCGGATCACGCAGTGAACTCAGCGGTACCGCATCAACGGCAGCGATTTCGGTCGGCGTCAGGTTGCGCACGAATACCGGCTGCTTGCGCCACATCACCTTGATGGCCTGCCCGGGCTGAATGGGGGAGAGGTCAACTTCAGTTGAGGACTGTGCCAGCACATCGGCCGAAGGCGCCATCTGCACCAGCAACGGCGCGACAGCCGCCACTGTGCCGACGCCTGCAAAGCTAAGCGTTGCCACATGTATAAAATCGCGCCGACGCACACCATCTTCAAACGCGTCATCACCATGCATGTCTGTCGTGATCTCTGCCATAGCTTACTCGATAAAATCGTTCTGATTCCCCGCCCCTTCACAGGCTGGGGCGCGTGTTAACAAATTATCGCAAACTTGCAATCAGTAATTTGCGCAAATTGCGCAATGCAGTATTCGCGAGCCATGCGGATCGCTCTCTATCAACCGGAAATCGCAGGTAATGTTGGCGCGGTGCTGCGTCTTGCAGCGTGTATGAGCGTGGGTGTGGATCTGATCGAACCGCTCGGTTTTGGCTATTCTGACAAAAGGCTGAAACGCGCGGGAATGGATTATATCGATCATGTTGATGTGGTGCGCCATGCCGACTGGGAAGCGTTTCGCGGCACTGCTCAAGGCCGGATCATGCTGCTGAGCACGCGTGGAGAGACCGCGCTGTATGAAGCGGCGTTTCGCCCCGATGATACGCTGCTCATGGGATCGGAAAGTGCCGGCGTTCCCGATTCGGTTCGCAGCGCCTGCTCCGGGTCGTTGCGTATTCCTTTGCGTATGCCGATGCGCTCCTTGAATTTGGGCATGGCGACGGGCATGGCATTGGCTGAAGGCTTGCGCCAGACTGGAGGCTTACCCGCATGACCCCCCTTAACCCCCAGCAGCAGGCGGCGCGCGTCTGGTTCGAAGCGCTACGCGACCGGATTTGCGCGGCGTTTGAAGCGATTGAGCGCGAGATGGGCTCGGATGCTACCTTCACCTACACATCCTGGAACCGCGAAGATGATCCTACCGGCGAAAGCGGTGGCGGCGTGCGCGGCGTGATGAAAGGCAGCGTGTTCGAGAAAGTCGGCGTCAATGTCTCGACCGTGGCCGGGAAGTTCTCTCCCGAGTTTGCCAAAACCATGCACGGCACTGCGCAGTCCGGCACATTCTTCGCGACCGGCATTTCGCTCGTTGCCCATATGGCGAACCCGCATGTGCCGGCCGTGCATATGAACACGCGCTACCTGCGTACAGGCGCGAGCTGGTTCGGCGGCGGCGCTGATCTCAATCCTGCGATCATTTATGACGATGACACCGCCGATTTCCACGCGGCGATGCGCTCCGCATGTGATGCGCATCCATGCGCCGATTATGCGCATTACAAGAAATGGGCGGATGATTATTTCTACATCCCGCACCGCAAAGTGCATCGCGGGGTTGGCGGTATCTTCTACGATCATCTCGAAGGCGATTTCGACGGTACCTTTGCCTTCACACAAAGCGTTGGCGAGGCGTTTCTGGACATCTTCCCCAAGCTCGTCCGCCGCCGGATGCATACGCCGTTCAGCGAGGCGGAGAAACATGCCCAGCGCATCTGGCGCGGGCGCTACGCCGAATTCAACCTGGTCTATGATCGCGGCACCACCTTCGGCCTCAAAACCGGCGGCAATGTTGACGCGATCCTGATGAGCCTGCCGCCCGAAGTGGTGTGGGAGTAGCTGCGCCTAGCTCCCCGCCACCGTCATCCCGTCGATGCGCAGTGTGGGGGCGTTAGTTGCGTAACGATAAACCAGGTCATCGGCGGGGATGAGCGCACGGAACATATCGCGCAGATTGCCTGCAACCGTGACCTGATTGACCGGGCGGGTGATTACCCCATTCTCGATCAGGAAGCCGGCCGCGCCGCGCGAATAATCACCGGTCAGCAGGTTGACCCCCTGCCCGATCAGCTCGATCACATACAAGCCCTGTTTGATGTCGGCCATGAGTTCGGCAGGCGTTGCCTGACCCGGCTCAAGCGCCAGATTCGAGCTGCTCACCCCGCCGCCGCGTGTGGCATGGCCGGTGGGCGCACAGCCAAGTTGGCGTGCTGCGGTCGAATCGATCAGGAAGCTGGTGAGGTTGCCCTGATCGATGATGTTTAGGGGCTTTGTCGGCAGCCCCTCGCCATCATAAGAGCGAGAGCCGAGGCCGCGCAGGCGGTGCGGATCATCGGTGATGACAATATCAGGGCCAAACAAAGAAGTGCCCAGCGCATCCTTGAGGAAGCTGGTTTTGGCGGCAATCGCCGCGCCAGATAGCGCGCCAATCAGATGCCCGAGCAGGCCCGATCCGACGCGCGGATCGAACACCACCGGCATTGCTCCGCCGGTGATCGGAGCCGCGCCGAGACGGGCGGTAGCGCGCTCGCCCGCCAGCGCACCAATCGCTTCGGCGCTACTCAGATCGGCATGATGCCGCGCCGTGTGCCAGCCATAATCGCGCTGCATGGCGCTGCCTGTGCCGGCGATCACCGAGGCCGTGATGCCAAAGCTCGACGAATCCGCGCACCCCGCAAAACCGTGGCTCGTCACCAGGGCGGTGCGGCTGTGCGCTGCGCTGGCCGAGGCACTGTCGGTGTTGGTGACGCCTTTCACGGCCTGAGCCGCAGCTTCTGCACGCAGCGCGGCATCGCGCAGCGCTTCAGGGCTGGGATTGGTGGCGTCGCACAGATCAAGCGCGGGCGGTGCACCCCGCAGCAGCAAATCCTCTGGCGCAAGGCCAGAAAACGCATCTTCGGGCACGGCGCGCGCCATTGCCACCACCCGTGCGGCCAGCGCATCGAGCGCTGCCTTCGAGAAGTCCGGAGTCGCGCTGCTCGCGACGCGCTGGCCAAAAAAGGCGCGCAGCGTCAGGCTTTCCCCTTCGTCGCGGCTGACATCCTCCAGCGCACCGCCGCGCACGGCAACCCGCGTGGAGGCCGACTGGCCCAGCACGACATCGGCCGCATCCGCACCTTCACGGCGCGCCGCCGCCAGCAAATCCTGCGCCAGCGCAAGCATCTGTTCTGTATCAAGCATGGCGCGCCGTAGCGAGGCTTTGCTGCGAAAGAAAGGCACAAAAAAGGCCGGTGCATCAATGCACCAGCCTTTTTCACAGGAGTGGTTCCGTTACTTAGAGCGCTGAGAAGCTCTTGGCCTTCTCTGCCGCAACCGCATAACGGTTCGAGAGCGGCTGGAACACATCGCCGAAGAACTTCAGCGTGGCCTCAGACGCCTTCGAGCTTTCCGCAACGAGATTTTCAAACGCCGACTTGGCATAATCATTCTGCACGGTGAAGAAATCAGCCGGAGTCTTGGTGGCAGCGGCAGCCTTGAACGCGGCGCTTGCCTTGTCGAACGAGGTGCGGCCCTGTTCTGCGAAATACTGCGCAACCTTTTCGGCACCGGCAGCGGCGATCTTCGACGACGCGACGACCGCTTCAACATTTTCCTTGTGGAAGGTCATGGCGTCCTCAGCCAACTTGGTACCCTTCTCGAACATGCCCTTGCCCTTTTCGGCGGCGTCCTTGAACGCGCTTTCGGCATGAGCCTGGGTATCGGCAACGAACTTTTCAGCTTTTTCCTGAACCTGGGTAATGGTCTCTTCCATGATAATCGATCCTTTCTGAGTGAGAACGGCGGGGGCCGCTGTTTTGGGAGTGGAACGCTTGGGTGCAGCAGTTTTGCGCGCAGAGTCCTGAGACGCGCCCTTGACCGACACCTTAGCCACCGTTTTGGTTGAGCGCTTCGAAACAGTCATTGCTTGCACCTCAATATCTATGCTGCAATGCACAATACATGAATAATTCGGAAGTTGCAAGCGATTTTTGTGCAGCGCACAAAAAATTTTGACAGCTCAGTCAAACAGGCTGGAAACCGAGCTTTCGTCGGCAATGCGCTTAATCGCCTCACCCAATAAGGGCGCGATGGTGAGCGACCGTATGCGTTTCGCATCGGCCACCTCATCAGGCAGAAGGTTCGAATCCGTGACGATCAGTTTGCGCAGTTCGGACGCTTCCACCCGCGCCACAGCGCCTCCCGAGAGCACGCCGTGGGTGCAATAGGCCACGACATCCGAAGCGCCTTGCGCTTTAAGTGCCACAGCAGCATTGCATAGCGTGCCGGCTGAATCGACAATATCATCAATCAGGATGCAAAAACGGCCACGCACGTCGCCGATCACATTCATCACCTCCGATTCGCCGGGCCGTTCTCGCCGCTTGTCAACAATAGCGAGCGGCGCGTTGTTGAGCCGCCGGGCCAACGCACGGGCGCGCACCACGCCCCCGACATCGGGCGAGACAACCATGATATTCTTGTCGGCATGCCGCGCCAAAATATCCGCCGCCATCACCGGCGCCGCATAAAGATTGTCGGTCGGGATGTCGAAAAAGCCCTGGATTTGTCCTGCGTGCAGATCCACTGAAAGCACCCGGTTCGCTCCCGCAGACGTAATCAGATTGGCGACGAGCTTGGCCGAAATCGGCGTGCGCGGCCCTGGTTTGCGATCCTGCCGCGCATAGCCGAAATAAGGGATGACCGCCGTGATCCGCTTGGCCGAAGAACGGCGCAGCGCATCAATGCAGATCAGCAGCTCCATCAGATTATCGTTGGCGGGGTAACCGGTGGACTGGATAACAAACACATCTTCACCGCGCACATTTTCACGGATTTCGACAAACACTTCCTCATCTGCGAAGCGCTTAACGGCAGCATCGGTCAGTGGCACGTCGAGATAGGCAGCAACGTCGCGCGCAAGCGGCATGTTCGAATTGCCGGCGAGTATTTTCATGATGACCGAACCCCGATTATGTCAGTGCGATGACAGCCTCATAATGCGCACGGCGCGATTCCGGAAGGGGAAATGGGTCTCGACACACAAAGAAACGCATTGCGTGAAATGTCTTGCGCATACGGCGCGTGCTCGCTAAGGGCTGCCTTCCCCCGCGCGCCCGTAGCTCAGCTGGATAGAGCATCAGACTACGAATCTGAGGGTCGGACGTTCGAATCGTTCCGGGCGCGCCACATTTTCAGACATTTTTCGATATAGACCCCGCTGGAAGCTGGGATTATCCCGCTCTCAGGCATCAGATAGGCATCAGCCGGGTCAATTTGGTCACAGTGATGGGGTTTGAGCCACAGGCTTGGCTCTGCTTAACAGGAGATTTTCGCCTTCAACGCCTGATCGGTGTCTTGACCCGGAATTGTGTTGGAGAGGCCCACGTCATAATTCTCCAGCACATATTGGTAGTGCAGTGTGCCAGTCACTCTACCTGAGTAGGAAACATTGAAAGCCTCGCCCGGCTTGATCGGAATGACCTTGCCAGTCACCTTAAACTCGCTTGCAGCCTCACCTTCCTCCGGCTCGCGAGAGAGACTCGTTGTCACATTTTGCGCAACCAGTTCGGGCTTGCCCGCCGAGAGCCGAATCAAGTCGTGAGAATCAATCGAGCACCCCATGTGCGAGAAGCCGCTATTTGTCCAAATGTCCGGGACGCCATCAAGGTCGTAGCGAATTTCCCACTTAGCTGTTTTCCCGAATGTATCGCCACCTCCAGCGTTCAACAAGCGGGCGGTGACTTTGAAAGCGTCGCCTTCCTTGGTGAGATAATGTATAGCAATGTGGCCAAATTCAAGATGGGCACCATTCACGATTTCGCCGTCGGATAGCTCCGGCCCGTCACCGCATTGCGGGGGAGGCCAGGGCAAGCCACAGCCGAATCCCAAGGTTGAACCCAAGGGAAACGCCCCGCTTCAAGCTCGGTCACGATCCGCGCCGTAACTTCGTCATAGAGTGAAGCGCGTGGTTCGTTACACCTTGCCCGCACTTCGTCGCGCGTGCGTCCCGCACGCTTGCTGCCCGAGCTACCATCCCCAATCTTCAAAACCTGCGCCATCGCTGCCTCCAAACGCCACCCAAAACCACACACGGCCCCCGGCGGGACGGGGTGGGCGGCGAGAGGCGACCAGAAAGGCGCGGCGCGGTCAGGTGCACCGACATGACTGGGTTGAAAATAGTGACTGCTGATTAAAATCGGCCGCAACGCAGTGGAGGACCCGCGTAGCGGGTTGCACCTGGCCGCGCCGTGCCTAGACGGGAGCGCCGCCCACCCCGTTCTGCCGGGGCCGCTTTCCAAACGTCGGCGCGTCAGCGCCGTCCATAAACCCGCTCATGCGTTTATCGCCACGAGCGACCAGCGAGAATTGCCAAAAGCAAAAGGCTCGCGCCCTGGAAAGAGGCGGGTATTTCTACGCTGGTTAAGCAGGCGGAAAGACGGGGCCTGTCGGCTTTCAATCGCCTGCACATAAAAATATGGCCGCCGATTCAGTGCGCGTGCGGGGCCTTACACGTCAAACGTCGCGCCCGCAGGAGCGCGCCGGAACGGCGTGCGGGACCGAGCGCGTCAACAGCCCCGCTCTATTCGAGGGGCGTTGCGGGGACGCTTCCCCGCAGAAGGGGTCGCACGAGACGCACAGCGGCTCGTGCGCAGGGGAAGGCCTTCCCCTTTGGAAAAAATGGTATGATATGAAATACAATGATGTTTTTCTCGGTGATTGCTTGGTGATTGCTTGCACAAATTACACAGGTCCAATGCTGCTTAAAAATGGCTAATTTCCAATACATTATGGACAAATGGCCTAAAATCTGGTAATTCCGCATCACGCCGAGCGCCGTGTCACGCCGCCGGACTGGCGTCGTCAGACTTTTCCCAGCAAATCCTTCAGGATGGCGTTGTCCAGCATGCTGTCAGCCAGCAGTCGCTTGAGCTTGCCGTTCTCGTCCTCAAGCTGGCGCAGACGGCGGGCGTCAGAAACCTCCAAACCGCCATACCTGGCCTTCAGCTTGTAAAACGTCGCCGTGCTCAGCCCGTGTTTGCGGCATACCTCGACCGTCGGAAGCCCGGCTTCCTGTTCCTTGATCATCCCGATTATCTGCGCCTCTGTAAAACGGCTCTTCCTCATCTGTCTGCTCCTTCCTCGTGGGCAGACTCTACATCAGATCGAGGGAGCTTTTGGGGGGCAGGTCATGCGCGGGTGCTGCCGCCTGACCAGCGCAGCCTTGCCGATGCGCGCGCGATTGCCCGCCTGCTGCTGACCAAAGCGGCACGTCGCACCCGGCGCGATAATTTCTATGCGACCAACCTTTACCTGTGGCTGCGCGGCTATGAGCGGGGCTGGGGCGAGATTCTAGCGCTCCCCCAGGTCAATGATGACTATGCGGTGCTGGCGGGCTTCAACGCGCTCTGGGCGCGACTGACACCGATCTTGCCGCCACGTATCCAAATCCTGCGCGTCGGCGTCACGCTCGGC
>JAGWQR010000191.1 GCA_028869975.1 Alphaproteobacteria bacterium
CTCAATCGCGAAGGGCGCGCGCGGCTGATGGCGGCGTTCGCCGCAGTTGACGGCCATTTCCAGCGGCTGTTCACGACGCTGTTCAACGGCGGCGCGGCAAGACTCGAACTGATCGATTCGGATGATCCGCTCCAGGCGGGACTTGAGATATTTGCCCAGCCGCCGGGCAAGAAGCTGACCTCGCTGTCCCTGCTTTCGGGCGGCGAGCAGGCGCTCACCGCAACCGCGCTGATTTTCGGGCTGTTCCTGACCAATCCGGCACCCATTTGCGTACTTGATGAGGTTGATGCCCCGCTCGACGACGCCAATATCGAGCGCTTCTGTGATCTGCTCGACGCGATGGTCTCTGAAACCCGCACGCGCTACCTGATCGTCACCCACAATGCCGTGACCATGAGCCGGATGCACCGGCTGTTCGGCGTCACCATGGTCGAACAGGGGATTTCGCGACTGGTTTCGGTCGATCTGAGCCAGGCTGAGCGGTTGGTGGCCTAGCGCACCGCCTTCGCCACGCCATCGAGCACGGCGTTGACGAAGCCCTTCTCGCGCCTGGCATAGAAGGCATGGGCGACATCGAGATATTCGTTGATGACGATACCCGCAGGAATGTCGGGCCGCGCGAGCAGCTCGTAAGTTCCAGCGCGCAGAATGGCGAGGAGTGGCTTGTCGAGGCGGTCAAGTGACCATTCGGCGCTGAGGTGCGCGGCGATGAGGGCATCGATTTCATCCGCACGTGCCAGTGCGCCGGTTACGACATCATCGAAAAAATCCTGCTCGGCGGCGCGGTATGTCGCGTCCTCAATGGTCGCGCCAAGCCGATGCTCATGAAATTCATGGAGGAGCCTGGCTTTTGGCGTGCCCTCCATTGCGTGCTGATAGAGCGCCTGAGCGGCGGCGAGGCGCGCCGCAGAGCGGGCGGCGGGGCGGTGGGAGGAATTGGGGGCAGCATTGGTCATTGGTTGATCCGGATCGCGACTGAAGCGGCGTGGGCGGGCAGCCCCTCGGCTTCAGCGAGCGCCACTGCTGCCGGGCCGATTTGCGCCAGCGCCGCTTCATCGCACGCGAGAAACGAGGTGCGCTTCATAAAATCGAGCACCGATAGCCCCGAAGAAAAGCGCGCGCGTCTGCCGGTGGGCAGGACATGGTTGGGGCCGGCGACATAATCGCCAATCGCCTCCGGCGTATGGCGACCCAGAAACACCGATCCCGCGTGACGCACTTTGGCGAACAATGGTGCGGGGTCATCGGTCGCAATTTCGAGATGCTCGGGGGCGAGCCGGTCGATCAGCGGGAGGGCCTCTGCGAGCGTGCGCACGATGATGATCGCGCCGTTTGCGTACCATGAGGCGCGTGCGGTGCCCTGCGTGGCGAGCGCCTGCAAGCGCGCTTCCATCGCCACTGCCACCTTATCACCAAACGCCGCATCATCACTGAACAGGATCGATTGGCTGGTCGGATCATGCTCGGCCTGGCTGAGCAGATCGGCCGCGATCCAGTCGGGGTCATTCGCCCCGTCCGCCAGCACGACAATCTCTGATGGCCCCGCCACCATATCGATGCCAACGACGCCATAAACCTGCCGTTTGGCCTCAGCGACCCAGGCATTGCCGGGGCCGGTGATGACATCAACCGGGGCGATGGTGTCCGTGCCAAAGCTAAGTGAAGCAATCGCCTGCGCGCCGCCAATCCGCCATACCTCATCGACTCCGCATATGGCTGCGGCAGCGAGCACGAGCGGATTGACTTCACCCTTGGGGGTTGGCGTCACCATGACCAGGCGTTCAACCCCCGCAACCCTGGCGGGAATCGCGTTCATCAGCACGCTGGAGGGATAAGCCGCGCGCCCGCCCGGCACATAAACCCCCGCCGCATCGACTGCCGACCAGCGCGCCCCCAAGCGCACACCGGTCGCGTCGGTATAATCACGATCTTCGGGACGCTGCGTGGCATGATAGGCGCGAATGCGGGTGGCGGCGAGCTCCAGCGCGGTGCGCAGATCATGGGGGAGCGCGGCAAGCGCCTCCGCGCACTGCTCAGCGCTGATCCACCAGCCGGTTGCGCTGAGATCATGCCCGTCGAAGCGCGCGGTATAATCCGCAACCGCCGCATCACCACGCGCCTTCACATCCGCGATGATCGTAGCGACATCGCGCGAGACATCGGCATCCGGCTCGCGCCGCGCATTGACCAGCGCCGCGAAGCGCGCGGCAAAATCGGGCTGGGTGGTGGTGAGGCGGATCACAAAACCGCGCCCCGGAACGCCTCGACCAGCGCCGCGACATCGGCGCGGGTCTTGAAGGCGGCACGGTTGACGATGAGCCGCGAGGTGACCTGTGCAATCACCTCCACCTCAACCAGGCCATTTTCCTGCAAGGTGCGCCCGGAGGAAACCAGATCAACAATCCGGCTGGCGAGGTCAAGC
>JAGWQR010000192.1 GCA_028869975.1 Alphaproteobacteria bacterium
AGCAGGGTTGCACCTTCCTTCTGGCCCAGTTCGATATAGGATATCACGCGCTCTTGCTGGCGTTTCGAGACGACCGGGCCCATGATATGCGCGGGATTGTCGATCTCGCCCCAATTCTCGCCGAAGCGCGCATAGCTCGCCTTGAGGATGGCCTTGGCTTCCGGATAGCGGCTTTTCGGCACGAGCAGGCGTGACTGCACCGCGCAGCCCTGCCCGGCATGGAACACCAGCATGGTCGTCGCAACTTCCATCGCGAAGTCCTTGGCATCATCGAGCACGATCTTGGCGGACTTGCCGCCGAGTTCAAGGAAGATGCGCTTGAGCGTCGGCGCGGCCTGCTCCATGATCCGCTTGCCGACACCAGTCGAGCCGGTGAACGAGATATTGTCAACGCGCGGGTCTTTGACCAGCATTTCGCCGACCAGCGCCGGATCCTCACCGAAGACGACATTGAGTACGCCCGCTGGGAAGCCCGCCTCGACCGCAAGTTCGCCAAAGATAGCGCCCATCCCCGGTGTGTTGGGCGCAGGCTTCAAGATCACGGTACAGCCCGCAAGTAGCGCGGCCACCACCTTGCCGACATTGACATACAAAGGCACATTCCAGGGCGTGATTGCCGCAACCACCCCAACCGGCTCGTATACTGCCTTGCGGCTATGGTTCATGCCATAGCCTGGCCGCTCACCATAATCCTTTTCCCACTCAAGCTGCGGATAAAGGCTGAGAAAATCATCCCAACCGCTGAGCGCCATATCGACATGAGCGCGGCTAACTGCGCCCATCGCCGCCCCCGCCTCATAGCGCGCAAGGTCGGAAAGGCGTTCCTTGTTGGCCTCAAACAGATCGCGCAGCTTCTTGACCAATGCAAACCGCTTTTCATGGTTGGTCGCCCAGTCGGTCGTATCGAACGCCCGGCGTGCCGAAACAATCGCCGCCTCGACATCCGCTGCACCCGCATCCGCCGCCTTGCACACCGGTTGGCCCGTCCACGGGCCGATCACATCATAGGTTTTGCCGCTTTGCGCATCACAGAGCTTGCCATCGATGCAGAGTTTGGCGTCGGGGAGTCGGATCATTATCATCTCTCAGCTTTGGCGCGGGCGTGCGCGGATTTCAACCTTGCGCAGATGCACATCGGGCGCAGAATCGATCACCGCGCGGAACGCATCGGTGATATGGTCATAATGCGAGATGGCAGCCGTACGCAAATCAACGCCGATCGCAGCATTGGCGGCATGGAAGCGAATCCCCAGTTCCTGAGGCCAGGGCGATGTCGTCTTGGTCTCATCCATCATTTTGCCGCACTGAACGATGGTGACGCGCACATCATCTGACGCGAGTTCCCGCGCCCAGCGATCCGAGATAAATTCGAGCCCCGCCTTGGTCCCGCCATAGAGCCAGAGCATCGGTACCACTTCCGCCACCGACTCGCTGGTCACATTGATGATATGCCCGCCGCCTTTCAAGAGCGGCAGCGCGGCATGGGCGACCATGATCGGCCCGGTGAGATTGGTGTTCACCTGCTCGCTCACCCGCTCCGGCGTCGCTTCGGCCAGCGTCAGCGGCCAGAAGATTGCCGCATTGTTGATGAGCACGTCGATTCTGCGATGATCCTTGCCTATTTCGGCAAAGGCAGCGGTCACCGATGCGGGATCGCCGACATCGCAATGCACCGCTTTGTGCGGGCTCCCAAGTTCCTCCGCGACCGCCTGCACTTTCGCCAGCGTGCGCCCCAGCAGAATGACCGTCTCGCCATCCTTGGCGAAGCGCCGTGCGAGCGCGCGCCCCAGCCCGTCGCCAGCCCCGGTGATGACAATGACTTTACCCAATGGCGATTCCTCTCAAAGCTCCGTCTAACCCGATTGCCCGATTGAAGCGAGCCAGCGCGCCACACAATCGCTTGCGCGATAGCGGCGTGGCTCAAGCCCCCTTGTTGCGGAAGTCTGGCGGATAGACCGAGAAGTCACCGACATAGGCGACCCCGCCATCCCATAATGGCCCGCTGATTTTCTTGAAGAAATGCACGGTGCGCGCGAATGACCCCGCTTTCGAGCGCGGCTCCATCTGGTCGCCGCTCGGCGAAACGCCGCGTGCGCGCGCGCTGAAGTCCTTGATCGAGAATTTCAAGTCATCGGTCTGGTGCCCGCACATGACAATCTCGCCGCCGGGGCAATAGCGTTTCGGTTCGCATTGAATGTCAGCCAAGCGCCCGCGTCGCATCGCCGCAAAGCCGGGCACGCGGCATACTTCGGGGATGTGCACCTCGTCATACCATTTATGATATTCGGCCTCCATGCCCGCCACGAAATTGGCCGGGATGACGAACATGCTCGAAAAGGGCTTGTCCGTCTGGTGATTGGGGCCGGATTGCCAGTCGTAATAGAGCCGGTAGCTGTAGATGCGCTCGCTCTCATTCTCATCATCAATCAACCCCGCATCGCGCGCCTGCGCAATCAGGGGGCTGAGCGCGGGCAGGTCAATCTCGGGCGTGGCATAGTCGAAATCATAGACACTCATAAAGCGCCAGGGCTGGGCAATATCGGGCATGATCTGCTCGGGGGTGAGTTCGAACCGGTCCGCTCTTTCGAACCCGCGCAGGCGCTTGAGGTCCTCCAAATGCGCGCTGTCGAACCAGCGGGCATAATCCGCTTCCTTGCCTTTACGGACATTGTGAAAATGCAAGGTGGTATAAAGGGCCATTGCGCTCTCCTTATGTGGTGGGTGGCGTCATTTCAATATTGATACGGGTGAGGCGCGATTCGGCGATCCGCCACTGTCCGTCTTGCCGCACATAGCGTTCATGATAATGACCAAAGCCGAGCAGCGTGCGGCCATTGGGCCAGATGTTGCGGTCCTGCATCGCCCATATGACGGTCGCGGTATCGCCGTCGATACTGATTTCTGGCGCATGGACATGGTGGGTGGTGATTACATCGTCGGTAATTGAAGAACGGACATAATCCACCGCTGCGTCGCGCCCCTCAATCCGTTTGCCGCCAGCTCCGGTTGTATCGAGCACGGCGTCTTCGGTAAACACGTCCGCATAACCCGCCCAGTCCTTGGTATCGAGGCAGCGGCAATAGCGCGCCTTGACCTCGGTGATGGCGAGCCAGTCGGGGAAAGAAGGCGCGCTCACATCCGGAAACCGCGCATCGCGTTGCCGCCGTCGCACAGGATCACCTGATTGTTGATGAAACTGCCCTCCTCGGACGCCAGAAACACCCCGAGATTGGCAATGTCCTGCGCGGTGCCCTGCCGCTTGACCGATTGCATCGCCTTGATCCGCTCCCAATTATCGGACTCGACGCCGCGCTCCGCTGCCTCGGTCGCCATCAGCCCCGGCGCAATCGCCACACAGCGGATTTCGTCCGCTCCGAACTGCGCCGCCATCGCGTGGGTGAGGATGTTGAGCGCTGCCTTGGTGATGCCATAGGCGGTTTGCGGCTGGTAGCTCGCCATCGACGATTTGTTGATGATGACACCCTTTGCGGCTTTGAGCGCGGGCCGCAGCGCCTCGGCGAGCAGCAAAGGCGCTATCGTGTTGACCGCGAAGAAGTGCTGCCATTTCGCCTGCCCGAGCCCGAAGAAACCGCGTGCAATCTCACCCAGATGCAGCCCGGCATTGTTGATCAGCACATCGAGCTTGGGATGCGCGGCGCATACAGCCGCGCCGAGCGCCGCGATCTGCGCTTCGTCGGCCATATCGCAATGATGCCATTCTGCACTGCCGCCTTGTGCCTCAACTTCGGCCTTGACCAATGCCATGCCACCATCATTGATGTCCGCAAGAATGATGTGTCCACCCTCAGCACTGAACGCGAGCGCATAGGCCCGCCCCAAGCCTGCCGCGCCACCGGTGACGAGAATCTTCTTGCCTTTGAACTTGTGCGTCATTTCGCCTCCTCTGCCGCCAGCCGGTCGCGCGCAAGAATGCGCAAATCGGCGGTTTTGATCTTTGCAGTGCCGGTCAGCGCCACATCATCATCGCTGAAAAACAGCACCCGGCGTGGCACTTTGTAGCTGGCGAGTACCTGTCTGGCATGGGCCTGCACCCCGGCCTCTTCGAGCACTGCCCCGTCATGCAGCACCACGCACGTCACCACGAGCTCACCCAGCGTCTCATGCGGTACGCCGACGGTCTGTACGGTTTTGATCTCGGGGATCAGCTTGAGCACACCATCGACCTCTACAGGTGACACGTTGGCCCCACCGGTCTTGATGATGTCGTTCAAGCGCCCTTCCCAGTGCAGCCGGCCCTTATCGTCGAACCAGCCGCCGTCGCCGGTGTGGAAGTAGCCCTCATCGTCGAGCGTCTCGTCGATCGGAATGCCGAGATAGCCGAGCATCATTGTCGGCCCTTTGACGCACATCTCGCCGCGTTCGCCCAAGCGTACTGTCTCGCCGGTCAGCGGATCGACAATCTTGAAAACATTGCCGGGGCAGGGTATCCCATGACTCTCGCCAATCTCTTCCTGCGGCGTATTGGCGGGGAAGGTCGCCGACAGCGTGAAGGTCTCGGTGTTGCCATAGGCGGCGCGCGGCTCCTCCCAGGTCGTATTCACGCTTGGATGTCGCGCAATCGGCGCGCGATGGTCCATATAGATGAGCGATGTCAGATCGGCGTTTGTCCAGTTCGGCGCGGCGATCAGCTGCTCCCACTGATGCGGCCAGGCATTCAGGAACGTCGCCTTCTCGCGCGCCATCAGCTCGAGCGCTTCTTGCGGCTGGAAGGTCGATTGCAGGATGAGCGCGCCGCCGCGCGTGAGCGCGCCACCCAGCGCCATGCTGAAGTTGCCCGACCAGAAAAAACCGTTCGCCGACCACATCCGCAGCGTCCCGGGCGTCGCCTGATACCATTTCGGCCAGCGCCAGAGCTGGAGCGTGACGCCGCGATGCGACGAGAGAATCCCCTTTGGGTTTGCTGTCGATCCAGACGAGAAAAACAACGCACCGGGATCGGCGGGGGTGTTGGTGGCGGCGCGCGCATCGACTTGGGATTGGGGGATGGCGTCACCGCGCGACAGGAACGCCGCCCAGTCCCCAAGTTCGCTTCCCCCGTCGCCGATGCTGGCGATATGCGCGAGAAACGGAAATTGCTCTGGCTCCAAATCGTATACAATCTGCGCATAATTCTTCTTCGCGATATGCCGTTCAAGCAGCAGCACCGACACGCCCGATGCGCTCAAAATATACTTAAGCTCTGCAGGGGTGGCGAAGGTGCTGATCGTCGTCGCCACGCCCCCGGCAAGCGCAATGCCAAAGACCGACGAGACAAATTCGGGCCGGTTGGTCATCAGCACGCCAACGCGCGTGCCCTTGCCAATCCCATACGCAACAAGCGCTCGCGCCACCCGGTTGGCCTCGCGCCACAGATCGGCATAGCTCCAAACCACACGGGTTCCGTGCGCGAGCCCGCCGTCATAATAGATCAGCGCTTCTGCGTCCCCGCCACTCTCGCACACTGCCTTGAACCAACCGCTCAGGGTGAGATCTCCCAGCCCCTCCTCTTCTGAAAGCGGCGGGCCGGTGACTATCGAAAGCGGCGCGTTGCTCATGCGCTGTTTAGCGGTTCACATCCACGATCACCCGCCCGCGTATCTTGCCATTAATCAGCTCCGCCGCCGCGCCAATCGCCTCGCTTAAGGGTATCTCCTGCGCGATAACCCCGAGCTTGGCCGGATCAAGGTCACGCGCCACTCGGTCCCAGGCTTTGAGCCGCACCGGCTTGGGGGCCATCACGCTATCGACTCCCAGCAGCCGCACCCCGCGCAGGATGAACGGCATGACGGTTGCGGGGAAATCCGCGCCTTGCGCCAGCCCGCACGCCGCCACCGCGCCGCCATATCGGGTCGCGGCGCAGGCATTGGCGAGGGTATGGCTGCCGACCGAATCGACCACGCCCGCCCAGCGCTCCTTGGCGAGCGGGCGGCCGGGTTCGGACAAGTCAGCCCGGTCGATCACGCTGTCCGCGCCCAGTTGCTTGAGATACTCGCCCTCGGATGCCTTGCCGGTCGATCCGGCGACGGTAAAGCCCAATGCCTTCAACAGCGCCACTGCCACCGAGCCGACCCCGCCGGTCGCGCCGGTCACCAGCACCTCGCCCTGCTCGGGGCTAACCCCGGCGCTCACCAGCGCATCGACGCACAGCGCCGCCGTGTAGCCTGCCGTGCCGATCGCCATGGCCTGCTGCGGCGTGAAGGCCGCAGGCAGCGGTACCAGCCAGTCGCCCTTCAGCTTGGCGACCTGCGCCAGCCCGCCCCAATGCACTTCGCCCACGCCCCAACCATTGAGAATGACGCTATCGCCCGCCTTCCAGTCGGCATGATCGGAGGCGCGCACCGTGCCGACCAGATCGATCCCCGGCACCATCGGGAATTTGCGCACTACCGGTGATTTGCCGGTGATCGCAAGGCCGTCCTTATAATTGAGCGTCGAGTAGGCAACATCGATCAGCACATCGCCCTCGGGCAGCGCGCTTTCGTCAAGCTGGGTGAGGCCGACCGTCTGGCCGCTGTCATTCTTGTCGATCTGGATGGCTGAAAACATGATGATATTCCTTGTTTGATATGGCCGAACTCTGACGCGATCCCGCATCCAAGATCAACAGGATTCTATGCGCAGCCGGTCGTCTGCGCCGCTAAACGCTCTGGCGATTGATTCGGGCGCCGCTTGCACATTAAACGGGGACGCGAGAGGATTTGACCATGAACGCTCCGATTCCGAAGTTCACGCCGGTTGGACCCGATGCGGTCGCCCATCTCGGCACTGCGCCCATCCCGGCGCGCTATTATGCCGATGCCGACTGGTTCGCCGCCGAGCGCGAGGCGGTATTTCGCCGCAGCTGGCTTTATATCGGCCATGTCTGCGAGCTGCCCGAGCCGGGGTCGTTCATCCGCCGCGAGCTGGAGCTGTTCGGCGTCTCGCTGCTGATCATGCGCGGCAAGGATGGCCAAATTCGTGCGTTCCACAATGTCTGCACGCATCGCGGCACGCAACTGGTGGAAGAGGCGCAGGGCAAGCGCGCAACTTTCTCGTGCCCCTATCATATGTGGACTTATGGGGCGGATGGCGCGCTGGTCTCCGCCCCGGATTTCGAGGCGTTCGGGCTGGACAAGAAAGACTGTGCGCTGAAATCCGTGGCACTCGATGTGTGCGCGGGGATGATCTTCGTGTGGCTTGCAGCCGATGCGCCGCCGCTGCGCAACTGGCTGAATGGCCTCGCCGAACCGCTCGAAACCTTGCCGGTGGCGCGCGCAACGCACTTCCACGAATATGTCTATGAGATCAACGCCAACTGGAAGCTGACCTACGACAATTTTCAGGAGAATTACCATCTCCGTTTCATCCATCCCAAGACCGGCAAGGCGGCGGGCGGCCCAGATAATCCATTCGGTTATCCTCTCGAATATGCCTTCCACGGGCGGCACCGCAAGCAGCGCATCTGGTCAAATCCCGAGGCCAGGCCGCAAGGGGCGCAGGGGCTGGCGTTTGCCAAGCTGATGCCGGGGGCGGCGGAGGCGGACATATTGAACACGCCCTATGGCCGCCATTATTTCGCGCTCTTCCCCAGCTTCTTCATGCTTGGCACCCCGCTGCAAAACTTCATGCATGTGGTGTATCCCTTGAGTGCGACGCGCTCGCGCGGCGTCATCCGCATCTACTGGATCGGCGCGGATCGCAGCGCCGGTGAACGCTTCGGCCGCGAATCGGTGCTCACCATGGTGCGCGATATTCATGCCGAGGATATTTCGGTAATCGAGGCCGGGCAGCGCGGGCTTTCCAGCGGCGCGCTTGAGCATATCCATTTCCAGACCAACGAAGCGCTGTGCCGCCATCTGATCAACGGCGTAGTGGAGCAGGTAGAAGCGTGGCAGGCGCGGGTAGGCGGATGAGCGCATTGCCGGAAGGATTCGTGACGCTTGATCCCTATGTGGCCGATTGGGCGGTGGCGAGCGCCGATGCGCGGGATGCGGCCCGGAGCAAGCAACCAATCGCGGCACGCCAGGCCTTCCATGCCGCAATGGAGCCGCTGATCGCGTCCGCGCTCGATCATCTTGATGCGATACCGCTGTCGGCGCATTCCCCCGCAGACCACACTCTGATGCTGCTCGCTCTCAGCTATGCGCATATCGCGCCGTCGGTGGCGGTGCTCGGTGCTGATGATGACCGCCATGCCATTTACCGCCGTCGGCTCCCGATCACCCGCGCAACGGCGGACGAGAATTAGGCCGCGCTTTCAAACACAGCCACTTCCTTGCCGGGGAGATCATACATCGCTCATTCCCGGTTTGCATGGAAAACCATGATTTTATTGCGCTCGGGATCGCGAAAATAAGCGGCGTAGAACGCATTGAGGCCTTCCGGCCCGCGCACACCGGGCGGCCCTTCGCAGCTTGCGCCCATCTCAATTGCCTTGGCATGAACGGCATCGACGGTGGCGCGATCGGGCGCAGCAAAACCCACCTGTGAACCGTTACCGGCCTCGGCTTTGCCTTCAAACGGTGTGCCAATCAGGAACATGCCGCCTTCCTTGCCCTTGTAGGCGACGACCTCGGCTCGCTCGATCACGCGGCTAGCGCCCAGCAGCGTGGTGATCGCATCATAAAAGCGAGTTGCGGCGGCGAGATCATTGGTACCAAAACGGGCGACGGACAGCATGGCAAGGCTCCTTTCAGTGTTTCAATAGCGTGTAGGACGGATCGTCCCTGGTGCGGCGCGGGCGTGGATCGCCTCCCGGTCGGTCATGCGCTCGCCTTGAGATACTTACCCGACATCTCCTTGATCCGAAGGATGCGCGCGCGGCGTTCATCGGGCGAATTGGGGGCCATTCCGGCAACGTCATTGCTCTGGCCCCAATTATAGATCGGGCCGTGAGGAAGCTGCTCCAGCCCCACGCGTGCGACATCGGCAGCACTGGCCATCGCCGAAGGATCGAACGGACGGCCATTGGCCTCCGAGATGCGGCGGTGCGCCGGGGTATTGGTGCGGCCCAGGATGAGATTGAGCACATCGACGTTGTAATCGCGCATCTCTGCCCACAGCCCTTCGCCAAAGGTCAAGTCAAACGCCTTGACCCCGCAATAGACCGGCAGCCCATAGAGCCCACCGTAACAACTGCCCGATCCAACCAGAATCATCCCGCCGCGCTTGCGCCCACGCATCCCTTGCCCGAAATGATGACAGTTGCGCATCGTGGTCAGGATATTGAGGGTGACCAGCTTTTCCCAGCTTTCAACGTCAGTGTCGAGGAACAGCGCGCTGTTAGTATCGGCACCGGCATTGGCAATGAAGAGCCCGACCTCGCGCGCTCCCGCAGCCTGTGCCACCTGCACAGCGGCATCGTTCGCCGACAGATCGACCGATGCCGTCACAACCTCCGCACCCGCAGAACGCACTCTGGTAGCAAGTTCAGCGAGCGGTCCTTCCCGCCGCGCAATCAGAATCAGGTTCAGCCCTTCGCCCGCCAGCAGCAACGCAAATTCCGCGCCGGTGCCCTCAGAGGCGCCGGTAATCAGCGCCCAAGGCCCATAGCGCGCCACAAAGCTCACCGGGCCGGCCCGCCCAGGTGCGCCCACATCTCATCGGTGCACCAGACATATTCAAGATAATGCCCGCAGAAGCTGCGCCCATCGAGATAGAGAAAGTTGAGCGGCGAGTCGGCGCTTTCCCTTTTCAGCACCACAGGCAAATCCTGCCTGGCGACCCGCGCCGTAAAATCGCTCCAGTCATCAACCCGCATACAGACATGATGAAAATGCAGCGACCCGCCATTGTCAGCATAATTTGCGTAAATCCCGGTCTCGTCAGCGATTGGCTGGATCAGTTCATATTGCAGATCGCCGATCCAGATAAAGGCAAGACGACTCGCGACACGCTTCATCCCCTGCGGCGTCCACAGCGGATGATCGACATCAATGACCGGAATATCGCCAATGTCGGCGCGGGTGCGGAACAACGCAATCCCCGCTTCAATATCCTCACAGATATAGGCATTCTGATAATGATGACCGGTAATCATGGGCGCTCCTTTGCTTTGCATCTTTGTGACGCATTGCCGCGCGCCTGTCGTCACACTCAAGCACTTATCGCCAAAGCGATTGCGGTGAGGCTGGCGCAGCGCGCCCCACTCCGGCATGACAAGGACAAGAGGAGAGTTTGATGGCAAAGTCGCTGTTTGATTGCACTGGCAAGGTCACGCTCGTCACCGGCGGCAATGGCGGGATTGGGCTGGGGTTCGCAACCGGCGTTGCGAAACAGGGCGGCGATGTCGCGATCTGGGCGCGCAATGCAGAAAAGAACGCAGCGGCCAAGGCCGTGCTTGAAGCGGCGGGTGCCCGCCGGGTGATCACCTACCAAGTTGATGTCTCCTCGGAGGACGCCATCCTGGGTGGTTATGACCGCTTGATGCACGACTTTGGGCGAATTGATTGTGTGTTCGCCAATTCGGGCGCAAGCCCACGCTACAATTCGATTTTCGACATGCCGACCGAACACTGGTATGATTTCCAGAAAACGGCGCTGCACGGCGCCTTCTTCACACTACGAGAGGCGGCACGGCATATGAAAGCACGTGCAGAAGGCGGTGAACCGGGCGGCAGTTTGGTCGCGTGCGGCAGCCTGTCGCTTTATCAAGGGCTCCCCGGCAAGGCCGAATATGCCGCATCCAAATGCGCTGTTGGTGCGGTGGTGCGCTGCCTTGCTGGCGAGATGGGGCAATATGGCGTGCGTGCGAATATGGTTGCACCGGGCCTGATCATCACGCCGATGATGGGCGATCCGGCGGGTCCGACGGTCAAATATCTCAAAGACGTCTATGAACCGGTTACGCCGATGCGGCGGGTAGGCGACCCCGCAGACTTTGAAGGTATCGGCGCGTTCCTGTGCTCGGATGCCTCTTCCTTTCTCACGGGCGAGACCATCAATGTCGATGGCGGGTATATGATTAGAGGTTAAAATGGGACATTTGCTCAAAATCCACGATACCAACGATGTCCGGCTCGATGATTATGCCCGGCCCGATCATGGCCCCAAGGATGTGGTCGTCAAGATGAAAGCGGTCGGCATTTGCGGATCGGACCTCAGTTACATCAAGATCGGCGGCATCCCCACGCCCGGAACACTGACGGCGCTCGGCCATGAAGGGGCGGGCGAGGTGCTGCATGTTGGCGCGGATGTAACAGGAATAGCAGTCGGCCAGCCAGTCATCGTCAACCCGATGATGACCCCGAGCAATATCGGCTCGGGCGGGCCGGAGGGGGCTTTCACCGAGGAATTGCTGGTGCGTGAGGCGCGGCTGCACGACTCGATCTTTCCGATTCCGGAGGGTGTTTCGTATGAGGTGGCGGCGATGTGTGAGCCGCTCGCGGTGGCGCTGCACGGGGTCAATCGCGCGCAGGTGAAACCTGGGGACAAGGTGGTCGTGTTCGGCTGCGGGCCGATTGGCTTGGGCATGGTGCTGTGGCTGGTGGATCGCGGCGTGAGCGATGTCGTTGCGCTCGATCTGGCGCCCGAACGGCGCGAACGCGCGCTGGCTCTGGGTGCGCGGGCGGCGCTCG
>JAGWQR010000193.1 GCA_028869975.1 Alphaproteobacteria bacterium
CGATCGACTGGGGCTGGTTCGGCTTCATCGCCAAGCCAATGTTCTGGCTGATTCACTGGCTTTATGGCCTGGTCGGCAATTTCGGGATTGCGATTATCCTGACCACGATGATCGTGCGGCTGTTTACCTTCCCGATTTTCGACCGGCAATTCTCGTCAATGGCGCGGATGAAGGCAGTGCAGCCCAAGATGAAGGCTTTGCAGGAGCGCTTCAAGGACGACAAGATGCAGCTCCAGCAGGAAACGATGAAGCTCTATCGTGACGAGAAGATTAACCCGCTTGCGGGCTGTCTGCCGGTGCTTCTGCAAATCCCCATTCTGTTTTCCCTGTTCAAGGCTTTCTCGATCTCGCTCGACATGCGCCACACGACCTTCCTGTGGATTCATGACCTCTCAGCACGTGATCCGATGCTGTTCGGCCTGATTCCGGGGGTTGAGGCGATTCTGCCCGCCTTCCTTGCCATCGGGATGTTGCCACTCGCCAATGGCGTCATCATGTGGGCGCAGATGAAGCTGAACCCGATCCCGACCACCGACCCGACGCAAGCGCAAATGATGAAGTTCATGCCGTGGATGATGATGTTCTTCTTCTCCAGCGTGGCAGCAGGGCTGGCGCTCTATTATGTGGTGTCGGGGCTGATTACGATCCTGCAACAGCGCATTCTCTACGCGCGCCATCCCGGAATGCGCGGGCCGGTGGGGCCAATCGAAGCGATCACATGAGCGCGGATGCAGACGCGATTGAAGTTGCGCGCAAAATTTTTGCCGGGCCGATCAACTTTCTCAAATCTGTGCCGTCGCTTGCGCACCTCCCCGATCCGGATGCGCCGGAAGTGGCGTTTGTCGGGCGCTCGAATGTCGGCAAGTCGTCGCTCCTCAATGCATTGACCAATCGCAGCGGCCTCGCGCGCACCTCGAACACACCGGGGCGCACGCAGGAGCTTAACTTCTTCGATGTCGGGGTGCCGCTCAAATTCCGCCTCGTCGATATGCCCGGCTATGGTTATGCCGAAGCGCCCAAGGATATTGTGAAGAAGTGGCGCTTTCTGGTGAATGATTATCTGCGTGGGCGCGCGGTGCTGCGCTGTGTGCTGGTACTGGTGGACAGTCGCCACGGGCTGAAACCGGTTGATCTTGAGATTATGGAGATGCTTGATGCGGCGGCGGTCGGCTATAGGCTGATCCTGACCAAGGCGGACAAGGTGAAGCCGGCGGTGCTCGCTGAAGTGACAACGCGCACTGCCGATGCGGCGCGCAAGCACCCCGCCGCGCATCCCGAAATTATAGCAACGTCAAGCGAGAAGGGGTTATGTATTCCGGATCTGCGGGCGCTGGTGATACAGGCAATTTCAGCCTGACGTTACCCCGTTAGACAGAAACGAGTTTGACCAAACGGCGTTCAACGGGGGCAAGCACGCCCGCCAGTTCATGCCCGCGTTTGAGGATTTGCCCCGCCTCGCCGATCAGCGCCCACTGACCCTGGGCACGACGCAGGCTCGGGCGCTTCTCGATGCAGATTTCAGGGCGCTCGGCTGTGCGGCGGAAGGCTGCGAATTGTGCGGCATCCGTGCCCAAGCTCAATGCATAATCGCGCCAGTGCCCGGCTGCAACCATCCGGCCATAGAGGTTTAAAATCAGGGTTAGTTCGGCCCGGTCAAACCCGATCTGTAGCGGGGCGCGCGATGGGAAATAGGCGAGTTCGCCCATCAGGCCTTGCTACGTGTGGCGCTTTTACGCGCCGGTTTGCGCTCGGCATCAAACTCTGCGAGCCGCTTTTGCAACCGCTCGACCTCACATTTGAGGATGTCGAGCTGCTGTGTCGCCGGGTCAAACCGCTCCGAGCAGGGCGTTGCATAGGGCAAGAAGTCGCGCTGATATTCCTTGGCGTCCACCAGCGTCTGACGGGCGAGCGGCGCAACCATTGTGGCTCCTTCAGGCACATCGCGCGTGACAATGGCATTGGCGCCGATGCGCGCGCGCGCGCCCACCGTAATCGGCCCCAATATCTGCGCGCCTGAGCCGATGATCGCACCGTCGCACAGTGTCGGGTGACGCTTGCCTGCAACGCCGTTGGTCGGATTGGTGCCGCCGAGTGTCACACACTGGTAAATCGTGACATCATCGCCGATTTCGGCGGTTTCGCCAATCACGGTAAAGCCATGATCGATGAAGAAATTGTGCCCGATCTTCGCGCCGGGATGAATGTCAATCGCGGTGATCAGACGCGCAAAATGGTTGACGAACCGGGCAAGAAAAAACATCTCCGCTGCAAACAGCCAATGCGCCACCCGGTGCAGCCCCAGCGCCCAGACCCCCGGATATGTGAGGATTTCCCAGCGTGAACGCGGCGCTGGATCACGCGCTTTGATGCTGTCGAGATATTCAATCAACGGTTTGAACATTGGAGGCCCTGTCGTCGTCAAGTCCGTAATCTAGTCATTGCATTCGCAAATTACCAGTGACCCGTTACATTTGGGTTGATAAAGAGCATCTGATGAGCGTTTATCTGCCTACGATCAAGCAGTTGCAATATCTGGTTGCACTTCATGAAACCGGCCATTTCGGGCGCGCCGCCAACGCCTGTTTTGTAACGCAATCAACGCTTTCTGCGGGCCTGCGCGAAATGGAGAGCCTGCTCGGGGTTACGCTTGTCGAGCGCACCAAACGAGTGGTGCGCTTTACTATTCTCGGGGATAAAATAGTTGCAAAGGCGCGCCATGTCTTGCGGGAGGCCGAGGAGCTGGCGGATCTGGTGGCGGCCTCAGGCGAGCCGCTGTCGGGAGATTTGCGGATGAGCGTGATCCCTACGATCGCGCCGTTCATGCTGCCCGCGATCCTACCGAAATTGCGCGCGCAATGGCCGAAATTGCGCCTATTTTTGCGCGAGGAGACGAGTGGTGCCGCCTGTGTCAACCTGCATCGCGGGCAAGTCGACTGTGTGCTGCTCGCGCTGCCCTATGCCTGTGGCGAAGTCGATTGCGCGCCGCTGTTCTCCGATAAATTGTGCGTCGCTTTCCCCCCCGGCGAGCGCCTTCCCAAGCGTGCAACCCCGCAGAATCTAGACGAAAAGCGCCTGCTTTTGCTAGAAGATGGCCATTGCCTCAAAGATCATGTGCTCGCCGCGTGCAACCGGCCTGAATTGCGCGCAGAAGCGATGATGCTGGGTACGAGTCTGCACACGCTTGTACAGATGGTGGATAATGGTCTGGGGGTGACGATGCTGCCCGAAATGGCCGTAAATTCGGGGATTTTGGCCGGAACCGGCATTACCACCTGCCCGCTGGAGGCCGATCATGCCACGCGCGAGATAGCGCTGGTCTGGCGCAAGGCAAGCCCCAGAAGCGCCGATTTCCGCCTTCTGGCTGAGGTTTTGCAAACCGCTGTCCCTCCCGATTCTGATTTACCGGTACAATAACCAGATCAGACCCGCAGCAAGTACTGTGGCCGCGATATAACCGACCCACCAGAATGAAGGCCGCCACACCGCGATCTCCGGCAGCGGCGGCCCCGGCGGGGCAGCACCCTTCTTCGGGTAGGCGTCCTCGATGCGCTCAAGCAAATCGGGCAGGCGCTTGAGCAGCCGCACACCATCCTTGAGCATGTTGGCAAGGCGCGCCTCGGGGCCGAGTTCGTCGCGCATCCAGCCCGCGACCATCGGCGCGGACGTCTCCCACATGTTGATGTCGGGGTCGAGCGCGGCGGCCACACCCTCCACCATCACCATCGTCTTTTGCAGCAGCAGCAGGTGCGGCTGCGGATTCATATCAAAGCTGCGGGTGATCGCGAGCAACCCCTCAAGCATGCCGCCGACGCTGACCTCGTTGACAGCGCGGCCCCGGATCGGCTCGCCGACGGTGCGCAGCGCGCTCGCGAAATCATCGATATTATGGTGGGCGGGGACATAACCGGCATCGAAATGAATCTCGGCCACACGCTGATAATCACCGGTGATCAGGCCGTGGAGAATCTCGGCGAGCCACAACCGCGCCTGTTTGTTGATCCGGCCCATAATGCCGAAATCGACGGCGGCGATCTCGCCTTGTGGCGTCACGAACAGGTTGCCGGGATGGACATCGGCATGGAAGAAGCCGTGGACAATCGCCTGGGTAAGGAAGGCGCGCACCAGCGTGGCGGCGAGGGCCTTGCGGTCATGGCCCGCAGCGTCGAGCGCGGCGGTATCGGTCAGTTTGATGCCGTCGATCCAGTCGCTGGTGAGCACGGCGCGGCTGGTGCGCTCCCAATCAATGGCGGGGACGATATAGCCGGGCACGCCGCGCATATGGTC
>JAGWQR010000194.1 GCA_028869975.1 Alphaproteobacteria bacterium
CTGGGCCGCGAACTGTTCGCGATGATGCGCGCCGGAGCCGATGATGCCGAACATGGCGCTTCGGCAATGCTCGCCGGAGCGGGTTTGTGAGTACCCAGCAAATCGTCACAGCAGATATTGGCGGCACCCACGCCCGCTTTGCTCTCGCTGACATCGATCAGGGCCGCGTCATTACGCTGCACCCCGAACTCACGCTCAAATGCGCTGATTTTGCCAGTTTGCAAACCGCATGGGAAGCGTTCAGCGCACATATCGATGCGCCACTCCCCCGCTCTGCGGCACTTGCGCTTGCTTGCCCGATTCAGGGTGAGGTTTTGCAGATGACCAATAACCCCTGGGTGATCCGCCCCGCGCTGATTGGCGCGCGGCTGGGCGTTGAGCGATATGTGCTGGTCAATGATTTCGAAGCGGTGGGCCATGCTGTCGCCAGCGTCGGGCCAGAACATCTACATCCTATTGGCGGGCCGGAGACACCACTACCCGAGAATGGCGTCATCTCGATTGTGGGCCCCGGCACCGGGCTTGGCGTAGGTTGTGTACTGCGGCGTGATGGGCGCACGCATGTCATCGCGACCGAGGGCGGGCATACCGATTTCGCGCCACTGGATGCGCTTGAAGACAGAATATTGGCCGAACTGCGCAAGCGGCACCGGCGCGTGTCTGTCGAGCGTGTGGTTGCCGGGCCGGGCTTGCTCACGATATATGAAGTGTTGGCGGGGATCGAGGGGCGTGCGGTAACCTTTCATGATGACAAGACACTGTGGGCAGCGGCGCTATCGGGCGAGGACAGCTTGGCGAGTGCGGCGCTTGACCGTTTCTGCCTGAGTTTGGGTGCGGTGGCAGGGGATATTGCACTGGCGCAAGGCGGAAATGCAGTTGTTCTCGCAGGCGGATTGGGCGCGCGACTGGCTGACCGGCTACCGATCTCGGGCTTCGCACAACGCTTTGTCGCCAAGGGGCGTTTTGAGGGCATGATGGCGAAAATGCCGATCAGGCTGATTACGCATTCGCAGCCAGGCCTGTTCGGTGCGGCGGCAGCATTTGCTGCACAATTCATTAGTTAGCGCGGTTTCTTAGCCAAAGTTGTGAGAACGCCGCGCAACGTGCGCACCTGCTGCGCGCTCCAACCCGGCTGGGTGAGCAAGCCGCGCAAAGACCGGTGCATCGCCGTCGCCCGCGCTTCGGGGAAGAAATAATGGCGCGCGGTGAGCATATCGGTGATTTGGCCGATCATCCCTTCCAGATCAGCCTGTGGTGCGGGCGGATCATTGCGTTCCTGCGGCGTGGATACCTGAGTGCCCCCGCGTGACCATTCATAGGCGCAGACGAGCACGGCCTGCGCCAGATTGAGCGAGCCGAAATCCGGGTTGACCGGTATCGTCAGGATGGCGCGGGCCAGCGCGACATCCTCGCTCTCCAGCCCGGCACGCTCTGGGCCAAATACTATGGCCGCCTGCCCCGCTGTTGCCTGAATCGCCGCCATGCCTGCTTCAGGCGTCATCACAGGCTTGGTTAGCTCGCGTCTGCGCACAGTTGTCGCGAGCACCAACGCACAATCATAAGCGGCATCGGCGAGTGTATCATAGACGCGTGCGGCCTTGAGCACTGAATCCGCGCCCGAAGCAGATGGCCCCGCCGCCGGATTGGGCCAGCCATCGCGCGGGGCGACAAGGCGCAAATCGGTTAGCCCGAAATTGAGCATCGCCCGCGCGGCGGCGCCGATATTCTCGCCAAGTTGCGGGCGCACCAGAATGATCGCCGGTGCCGGTTGCGTGCGCATCACCCGGCGGCTGCGTCCTTGATTGTTCCGGCAAAGTCCTCAAAATCCTGCGGTTCGGCAAAATCCTTATAGACACTGGCGAAACGGATATAGGCCACGCTGTCGAGTCCTTTGAGCGCTTCCATAACCTTGGCCCCGAGCACCCGCGCGTCGATTTCATTCTCGCCAGACGTTTCAACCTGGCGCTGAATTCCGCTCGCAAGTTGCGCGATTGTTTCTTGCAGCACGGGACGCTTGCGACAGGCAATCGTGATCGAGCGTTCGAGCTTTTCGCGCTCGAACACCTCGCGCCGGTCGCCCGATTTGACTACGGTTACATCGCGCAACTGCACGCGCTCGAATGTGGTGAAGCGCCCGCCGCAGGTCTCGCACTGGCGACGCCGACGGATGACATGGCCATCTTCTGTCGGGCGGCTGTCCTTAACCTGGCTGTCATCGCTCGCGCAAAATGGGCAGCGCATGGCTCAGAACCCCGGATATATCGGGAAACGGGCGCAGAGCGCGCGGACGCGAGCGTTGACCGCCTGCTCGACCTGAGCATCCCCTTCCCCGCCCGAAAGCCGCAGGCCATCGAGCACGTCAGCGATCATATGGCCGATCTCGCGGAACTCTTCAGTGGCAAAGCCGCGCGTGGTTCCTGCGGGAGAGCCGACCCGGATGCCCGAGGTTTGCGTCGGTGGCAGCGGATCATTAGGGATCGCATTCATGTTGCAGGTGATACCCGCGCGCTCGAGCGCATGATCCGACGCACGCCCGGTCACGCCCAATGGCGACAGATCGATCAGCGCCAAATGCGTGTCGGTGCCACCCGCCACCAGATTGCAGCCACGCTCGGCAAGCGTTGCGGCCAGCACTTGCGCATTTTCGATCACAGCGCGCGCATAAGTCTTGTATTCGGGACGCAGCGCCTCGCCGAACGCCACCGC
>JAGWQR010000195.1 GCA_028869975.1 Alphaproteobacteria bacterium
AAGGATAGCGGTCGCGCGCTCGGAGGGCGATTGCGCATAAAAGCCCCACAGCGACACCAGCCCCCGGTCGGCGTTGCCGTCACGGATCATGTTCAGATAGGCGTCGATCAGCTCGCGCGTGGCAAACGCTTCCTCGGTCGCGATCCGCAGATAGCCCTGCGCGCCACCTGTTTTGAGGTCCTCACTCATTCACTCATTCCTAGTTTGACGACTTCTTCGCCATAGGGTTTGACCGCAAGCCACATAAAGATACAGGCGAGTGGCGAAAGAATGCACGCCAGCAGGGCGAGCGCTTTCCCGACATCCGCATCATGCCCAAAAATCTTGTCGATAAAGAATCCGACGAATAACGATCCGAGCGAGCCAAAGGCCGTAAACATCATCAGGTAAAGCCCGGTCACTTGTCCGCGCATCTCGTTCGGTGTGATGAGCTGGATTGCCAGATTTTGTGGTGCTGCGGCGACAATGCCCATAGCACCCACGAACGAGAAACAGATAAGCGCCATAATTGGATTGGGCATCATCGGGCCGATGATACCAACAGGAAGGGCCAGAGTGAGCGCGACTGCAGTCGCGCGTATGTTCGCATCTTTATGGGTCTTCGCCAGATAGTTGACGAACATAGGCCCGATGATCAACCCTACAATTTGGCCAATGAATAATATCGGCGACACATAATTCCCGATCTGGGTTTCCTGCCAACCATAGGTGCGCTTGAAGAAAGGTGTCAGCCAGGCGGGCAGGGCGAGCGCGTACATCGCCCCAAATGCGAGCGACAGGAAGAGTGGGCCGTAGACGCCGCGCCGCTGCCAGACTTCGGCGATGACAGTGCTGAAGGGCAGGGGATCACCCGCGCTCATCAGCCCGCGTCGGGGTGGCTCCCGGATCAGCAGCAGCAGCAGTGCGGCAAGCAGGCCGGGCGCTCCCAGTATCAACAACAGCCAACGCCAACCATGCACCATGACCGAACCAACCTGCATCGGCGGGAAAGTTTGGACCAAACCGAAGAGGTTTCCGGCGATAACAAAGCCCATGCTGGTCGCCAGAATAAAGCCCAGCTGCAGCACCGAGAAGGGTACAGCGCGCTTTTCGGGCGGAAAAGAATCAGCGAGCAACGAATAAGCGCCCGGCGCATGGGCCGATCCGCCTGCACCCACAAACATGCGCAGTGAAAACAAGGAGGCAAAGCCCGCCGCCAGTCCGCTTCCGGCATTGAAGATCGTGACAAAGAGCATCCCCGCCGCCAGCACCAGATTGCGCGGATAGATATCGACCATCCGCGACAGCGGCAGCATCACCACCAGATAGAAGATGATATTGGCCGGGCCGGTCAGCCAGCCCATCTGGATATTGGTGAGGTGAAATTCGCCCCTGATCTGCTCGATCATCAGCCCGAACGCACCGGCATCGAAAAAATTGAGAAAGGTGGCAAACACGATAACGATCAGCGCATACCAGCCCAAAGCGGCGCTCGGCCAGGGCTGGGTATTGGCGGGCGCGCCCCCTTGCATATCGTGCATTATCGCCTCTCCACATCGCGCAGGGTGCACCCCGCTAATTATATGCTTTACATACAATCGGGTCCGGGCATAAATGTCAATCGATAAAGATAGGAGAGCGTTGGATCATGCAGAATCTGGCTGGCAAAACCGCATTTATAACCGGCGGCGCATCGGGGATCGGCCTTGGTGTCGCCAAGGCGCTGCTCGGTGCGGGGATGAATGTCGTGATCGCGGACATTCGCGATGATCATCTGGCGGGGGCGCAGGCCGAACTGGCTGCGCCCGACAAGGTGCTGGCGCTCAAGCTCGATGTGACCGACCGCGCGGCTTATGAATGCGCCGCCGATGCTGCTGAGGCGTGCTTCGGCAACATCCATATCCTGTGCAATAATGCCGGCGTGGCCGTAGTCGGCCCGACCGAACTGGCGACCTTCGCCGACTGGGACTGGTGCATGAATGTGCTCCTGGGCGGCGCGATCAACGGTGTCGTCACCATGCTGCCGCGCATTTTGAAGCATGGCGAGGGCGGGCATATCCTCAACACGGCGTCGATGTCAGGTCTCGTGCCAGTGGGCGGCACGACAATCTATTCCACCGCCAAGGCCGCTGTCATTACGATGATGGAGTGTATGCGCCCAGAGCTCGAATCACGAGGCGTAATCTGTTCGGCCTTCTGCCCCGGTGCGGTACAATCAAACATCGCGGATGCTGCCGCCACCCGCCCCGCCGCCCTCGCCGATTCGGGTTATGCCGAAGCCGACAAACGCAGGCAGAATGGCGGGAACTTCTTCCATCTTTATATGACGAAAGAGGAAGTGGGCGCGCGGGTGCTGGAGGGCATCCTGAACGACGAACTTTACATACTCACGCATAGCGAGTTTCTCGAAGGCGTTACCGACCGCGCCAACGCGATGATCGCATCGGTGCCGCACAAGCGCCCGCGCAATCCGGACTATATCGAAACCTTCAAAATGCTGTTCAACTCGCCGATCTGGGCAGATGAGATCAAACGGCAAAAGGAGTTGAAAGCATGAGCTACACCCCAACCTATGCGACCGACCGCGCCGAAATTGAGGATTTGATGGCGCGATATTTGTTTGCCCTCGATTTCCACGATGCCGATGCTTACGCCGCCACCTTTGCAGAGGATGGTGAACTGGATTGGGCGATGGGCGTGATAAATGGCCGTGAAGCTATCCGCGCCGAAGCCGCCAGCATGAAAGCAAAAATGGCGGAAGCATTCGGTGGGGACACCCAGTTGCGACACTTTGTGACGAATATCGTGATCTCAGTCGATGGCGACCGCGCCTCCACCCGCGCCGCCTGGTTCGAGGCGATGAACAATGGGCCGGATGGCTCGCCCGCAATGGGCAGCTTCGGCCATTATGATGATGAACTGGCTCGCATCGATGGGCGCTGGCGGTTCAAATTCCGGCGCATCAACAATGAATTTCTCGAAGGTCGACAGGCTGGGCCTGTCAACCCCGTTACAGTGATGGACCAAATCCCATGATCGGTTTTGCAGGCCGCACGGCGTTCGTTACGGGTGGCGCCAATGGCGTGGGTATCGGGCTGGTGCGCGCACTGTTAGGTGAGGGCTGCAAGGTCGCCATCGCTGATGTGCGCGAGGAGCATATCGAACGCGCTCTGAAATCATTCGACAACCGTGAGGTGATGGGGGTCAATGTTGATGTCTCATCGCGCGCGGAAATGGCGCGCGCCGCCGATGAAGTCGAAGCTAAATTCGGCACCGTTACATTGCTGTTCAACAATGCTGGCGTCAACCTGTTCCAGCCCATTGAGGAAAGCAGCTATTCCGACTGGGACTGGCTGATGGGCGTCAACCTCCATGGCCCGATCAACGGGGTGATGACCTTTGTACCACGCATGATCGCGCATGGGCAGGGCGGCTATGTCGTCAACACCGCGTCGATGGCGGGCTGGTTGGCGAGCGGGTCTCCGGGGATATACAACACCACCAAATTCGCGGTGCGTGGGCTGTCCGAATCTCTGCGCTACTCGCTTGCCAAGCATCATATCGGCGTATCGTGCGTGTGTCCGGGGCTGGTGAAAAGCTATATCTATGCTTCGGACGACATCCGCCCGGCGAACCTCATGGCCGATGCCAAGCCGGTCAATGCTGAGGGCGTCGAGCGGCTTGCCGGAATGCACCAGGTCGGCATGGAGCCTGACACCATCGCTGCGCGCATTCTGCAGGGGATGCGCGAGAACCAGACCTATATCTTCCCGATGCCCGATCATAAGGACGAACTTGCCGAGTATTTTGAGGAGTCGCTCGGCGATTATCGCGATTACCCGCACGACACCGGCTATGAGGAGCGGATCAAGATCGAGGCGTTCCGCCGGAAAAGCTACCGCGTACAGCGCGACGCTGCTAAGCAGGCGATATGAAAGTCAACGCGCTCGATCATGTCAACATCATCACTGCCGATCTTGGCGGCAGCGCGCGCTTCTATGCCGAACTGTTCGGGCTGGAGCGCCGCGATGCCCCGCCGCCGCTTAAACCCGAGGACGCGCAATGGATGTTCGACGATTCCGGGCGCGCCATCATCCATATCAATTCACTCGATTGCCCGCGCACCTTCCCGCGTGAAGTGAGGCCGGGGCCGACCGGCGCGCTCCACCATGTTGCGCTCAACTGCTCAGGGTTCGACGAAATGGTCAGGCGACTGGACACGCGCCGGCTCGCCTACACGCCCAACCTTGTCGCCGCTATCGGCCTCAGACAGTTGTTTGTGATGGACCCGAATGACGTGCTGCTCGAACTCAATTTTTTCGGGGATTGAGCGGCGCGATTTTTGCGCTAACACAAGACCATATCATCCGGTGGGGACAGCATGAACGAAACAAGCGCACCAGCGAGCGCCAACGCCGCCATCGAACAGGGAGAAATGCGCGCCCTGCAATGGTTCGCGGTGATTTTGCTGATCCTGCTCAACGCACTTGACGGGTATGATGTGCTCGCCAGCGCCTTTGCCGGACCCGGCATCGCCAAAGCCTGGCACATCGACAAAGCGCAACTTGGGGTGGTTTTGTCGATGGAATTGTTGGGCATGTCAACGGGCTCGCTCCTGCTGGGTGGCGCTGCGGACACTGCAGGGCGACGGCCAACAATTCTGTCTTGTCTGGTGGTGATGCTGATTGGCATGTATGGCGCGACAACGGCATCAGACATGACCGCGCTGCTGGCCTGGAGGCTGTTCACCGGGATTGGCATTGGCGGGATGCTGGCGGCAATCAACGCTGCTGCCGCCGAACTGTCCTCGTTACGTTGGCGCAGCATCGCGATGACATTGATGGTGATCGGCTATCCAATCGGCGGAGTGCTGGGCGGGCAAGTCATCAGCCATTTTCAGGCGAATTTTGATTGGCGGAGTGTTTTCTACCTTGGTGCTGGTGCCACCGCGACCCTGCTGCCGTTTGTCTTTTTTTTCGTGCCGGAGACCCCAGCCTGGCTCGAACACAAGCGTCCCGACGGGGCGCTTGAGCGGATCAATGCGGTGCTGCGGCGCTTCAGCCACCCGCAGCTTGCCGCACTGCCCCCGCCAGACCAGGATCAGCGCAAGGCAAGCATAGTCGATATTCTGAAAGGCGTGTATCTGCAGCGCACACTCTTGCTGACCCTGAGTTATGGCTTCACGGTGATGGCGCTTTACTACATCCTCAAATGGGTGCCCAAAATCGTGGTTGATATGGGACACAAACCCAACGAGGCGGCGGGCGTGCTCACCTATGCCAATCTTGGCGGTGTGGTTGGTGGGTTGGTGCTCGGGCCATTGATCCACAGGTTCGGAATCAAATGGCCGACGATCGGGATGCTGGCCGGTTCGATGGTGATGATCAGTCTGTTCGGCTATGACAATGACAGAACGACACTCGGCATGTGGAGTCTGTCAACGGCGGCATGCCAGTTTTTCACTAATGCCGCAGTGGCGGGTTTTTACCTGGCTTTCGTCGCATCTTATCCTACGCACGCCCGCGCTACCGCAACCGGCTTTGGCATTGGTGTGGGGCGGCTGGGTGCATGGCTTTCGCCGATGTTCGCCGGGCTGCTCTTCAAGGCGAATTATTCTCTGGCCGTGGTATCTTTGATTATGAGTTGTACATCGCTCGTCGCGCTGCTCTGCCTGCTGCCACTGCGTTTTGAGAAACGATGATTGCGGGCATTGCCTATGTTGCGCGCGGGGATGAGCGGCCGCGTTACTATGCCAACGACCACTCCCGAGACCGGGTGAGCATTGCGCCTCAGGCCATGCCGCTGACCAATGGGCGGGCGGCACGGCCAACGCTTGCACACCACGGCTTTGCGCTGGTGACGCATGACAGTGCGGTGGCAGACTGGCATGACGCCGTGCAGGTCGCGGCAGTGCATCCGGGAGAGATAATCGCGCTTCTGACGCGCGCAACGCAAGCGGATCATATCATCGTCACTTCGCCCGGCATCCTGCGGTTCAGCGAGCGATCGGCGCATTCCGGCACGGGCAACAATTCGGCACCCGCGCGCTTTGCGCATGTTGACGTCAGTACGCCGACGGCAATTCGTTTTGCCGAACGTAGCGCGCCGGAGGGGCGCACGCCTGTTCGCTTCGCGCATTTCAATGTCTGGCGCGCGTTGTCGCCACCGCCGCAGGATGTACCGCTTGCCGTCTGCGATGCGACCTCGGTTGCCGCGCATGACCTGATCGCGGCGGATGCGATTTTTGATGAGCCCGGCAAGCCCGACTGGGGGTTTGAAGGCTATGTCGTGGCACACAACCCTGCGCACCGCTGGTTCTGGTTCCCGGATATGCGCAGCCAAGATGCACTGATTTTCCGCACCTATGACAGCGCCACGCCAGAATCCACCTGCGTGCCGCATGTTGCGTTCGATAATCCGGCGTGCCCGCCAGATGCGCCGCCGCGCATCAGCATCGAGATGCGCGCGAGCGCCTACTGGTTCTGAGCGCTAAAGCACTTCCCCGGTCCAGGTCCGCAGCGCGGGATTGGTATGATCAGGCATTTTTAGCGCCGCCTGCACGCCGGGCCGCGCAGTCATCCGCTCGCGCCAATCGACGAGGCGCGGGTAATTCTTCGCCACCTCCAGCTCGGTGAACATCCGCTCGACCATCATCCCGCACATCGAATAGAAATTGGCGTCCGCGGAAGTGAACATCTCGCCCGCCAGCCAGGTATTGTCAGCCAGATGATCATCAACCTTCTTGCACGCATAGATGATCTTGTCGGTCGCGTTCTGCAAATCAGCTTCGGAAAAGCCCGAGCGCGCGTTCATCCATTTTTTGCGCTGATCGGGCAACGGGATGCGCTCCATCAGCTTTTCGAACGCGCCTGTGTCGATCCCGCGCGCGATCACCCCGACCATGCGGTGCCAGCCATGCATGGAGACATGGTTCATCACCTGCTCGTCAACAAACTTGTTCCACACGCGCATCCGCGCTTT
The DNA here is from genome assembly GCA_028869975.1 of Alphaproteobacteria bacterium. Taxonomy (GTDB): domain Bacteria; phylum Pseudomonadota; class Alphaproteobacteria; order Sphingomonadales; family Sphingomonadaceae; genus JAGWQR01. The sequence continues at coordinate 6,961 of JAGWQR010000195.1, forward strand.
GCCAGCCGGATCAGCGGGGCGCAGCGGCACATCAGGAAACACATCTTCCAGATATTCGTTAATTACAGTGGTGTGCGTGATGATGGTGCCATCATGCACCAGCACCGGCACCTGGCCCTCGGGGTTTAGCTTCACGAACCAATCCGAATGTTGCTCGAAGGTGTGGAGATTGACGTAGTTACTTTCGAAATCGAGGCCCTTCTCATGCAGGCAGATCATCGATTTCAATGAGTTGGCGGCGGGTTCGGCATGATAATATTTTAGCGTCATATTCGTCTCCTAACGTGGAATATAGGTGCCCAAAATGCCGCCATCGACGGCAATGGATTGGGCAGTGATATGGCTGGCCGCATCCGAGAGCAGGAACGCAACCAGCGCGGCGCATTCATGGGATGAGCCGATGCGTTTTTGCGGCGTTGCACTGGCCATCGCTTCATGCGCGCCATCAGGCAACACGCCCAGCATCGGCGTGTCGATAAAGCCGGGGATCAGGCAGTTGACGCGGACATTGTGCGGCGCTGCTTCCGCCGCCGCTGCGCGCGCCAAGCCCAGCACACCATGCTTGGACGCGACATAACCTGCGTTCATCGGCATCCCGCGTTCACTCGCCAGACTGCCGGTGACGACAATGCTGCCTGCCTTGCGCATGATCATCGCGGGGAGCACTGCGCGGATCGAGGCGAACACGCTGGTCAGGTTGGTCGCGATCAGTGCGTCCCAGTTGGCATCGCTGAACGACCCGAATGGCGCAAATTCGCCACCGAACCCGGCGTTGGCGAACAGGCCATCGATGGGGCCGTGGCGTTGCTCTGCCGTGCTGAATGCCGCGCTGATCTGGGCGCGGTTGGCCACGTCGGCCACTACAAACGCGGCCTTCGCCCCCAATTCATCCACCGCTGCCTTGAGCAATTCGGCCCGCCGCGCGATCAGCGTCACCCTCGCGCCGCGCGCCACCAGCACATCGGCGCTCGCGCGCCCGATGCCGGTCGATGCGCCGGTGATGACGATGTGGCGGCCTGCAAAGTCGGTCATGCCAGCCCAAGCACGCGCACCGCATTGTCCTTCATGATCCCCGGCATCACCTCATCCTTGAAGCCGACGCTCTGCGCCGCCTCGATCCATTTATCGGGCCGGATCAGCGGGAAATCGCTCCCGAACAGCATTTTGTGCTTCAGTTGCGTGTTGGCATTCTGGATCACCTGTTTCGGGAAGTATTTGGGCGACCAGCCCGACAGATCGATGAACACATTCTCCTTGTGCAGCGCCATCGA
>JAGWQR010000018.1 GCA_028869975.1 Alphaproteobacteria bacterium
CAGGTGCCGCCGCTGCTCAATGTCCCGCTTGCCGAGATTATAGACTTTCTGTGTGCACTCGGCGCGCGCATCCGCGATCCCAAAAACCCGTTCATGACGGAGTGTATCAACCGGATGTGTTCCACGCACATCCTGCCGCGCGAGGTCGTGGCCAATCAGGCGCTCTATGCTGCGATGCAGCTCGACAAGGAACGGCTCTGGGCTGAGGTCAACGCCAATTTCCCCGATCCGAAAGCACTCGATGACTGGGTGGAGCACAGCGATTTCACCGGGCGGCACTGCCATGTCCGCGCGTTCGGACCACGCCTCATTCATGTCCTGCCCGGCAATTCGCCCGGCGTCGCGGTCAAGTCGCTCGCGCATGGCGCGATGGTGAAGGCGGTCAATCTGTTCAAAATGTCGAGCGCCGATCCGTTCACGATGGTCGCGATTTTGCGGGTGATGGCGGACATTGACCCCAATCACCCTATCGTCCGATCGATGTCGGCGGTGTATTGGCGCGGCGGCGATGACGCGACCGAGCGCGCGCTCTACAGGCCGCAATATTTCGACAAGATCGTCGCCTGGGGCGGCGGCGACGCGATCAATAATGTCATCAAATATCTCGGGCCGGGGTTCCAGCTCGTCTCGTTTGACCCCAAGACCTCGATCTCGATGGTCGGGCGCGAGGCACTCGCTGACGAGGCGACCCTCGATCATGTCGCCGATCTCGCCAGTGCCGATGTGATGACGCTCAATCAGGAAGCCTGTGTTGCCAGCCGCTTCCAGTTTGTCGAGGGCGATGAAACGGAGGTGGATCGCTTCTGTGCCGCACTCCATGCCCATATCGCCCGCCGCGCTTCCCAGTCAGGCGACATCCGTCCGCTTGATATGGATCTGAAGGAACAGATCGACTCGCTGCGGATGATGGATGATGACTATCGCGTCTGGGGCAAATCCGATGGCACCGGCATCGTGATCCGCGCGGACGAGCCGGTGGATTTCCACCCGATCAACAAAACCGCCAATGTTGTGCGCGTTGACAGTCTTGATGACGCGGTCAAATGGGTCAATGTTGCGACGCAGACGGTGGGCTTCTTCCCGTTCGACCGCATGGCCAACTACCGTGACCAGCTGGCGAGCGCAGGGGCGCAGCGGGTCGTGCATCTCGGCGAGGCCGGCCCCGCCACCATCGGCGCGCCGCATGATGCGATGTATCCGCTCCACCGCTTCGTCAACTGGGTGGTACATGAGGATGGGGTGGCTGCGGCATGAGTGGAGTGTTCACAGGCAAGGTCGCGTTCATCACCGGCGGCGGCACCGGCATCGGCGCGGCGGCGGCGGCGGCGTTGGCATCGGCAGGCGCAAAGGTCGCGATCAGCGGACGGCGCAAGGCGCGGCTCGATGAGGTGGTGGCGCAAATCGAGGCAGCGGGCGGCACCGCGCTTGCCATCGCCTCGGATGTCTCCCATGAAAGCGAAGCACTCAGTGCGGTCGAAGCCGCAGCAGCGCAGTTCAGGCGGCTCGACATCATCGTCAACGCGGCGGGCGTGAACGAGGCAGGCGGGATCGAGGCACTCTCGCTCGACACCTGGCGCAAGGTGATCAACATCAATTTGATGGGCACGATCTACACCTGCAAGGCGGCCGTGCCCTTGCTGAAAGCTGCGGGCGGCGGCGACATCATCAACATTTCCTCAACCGCAGGAAGGCGTGCGGCGGGGCTGTTCGGCTCCTATGCCACCTCAAAGCATGGCGTAAACGGTTTTTCGGAGAGCATCCGGCAGGAGCTGGGCAATGCCAATATCCGGGTGTCGATCATCGAACCCGGCGCGACCGAGAGCGA
>JAGWQR010000196.1 GCA_028869975.1 Alphaproteobacteria bacterium
AACATCCCCAACCTGACCGTGGTGGACAAGGTCAATGGCCGCAAGGCGGATGCGGTCAATGTCGGGATCGGCTTTGCCCGCCACCCTTTGATGTGCGTGATCGACGCCGACTCGATCATCGAGGCCGACGGCATGTTGCGCGCCACCGAGCCGTTCCTCAATGATGATGGTTCGCTGGTTGCGGTCGGCGGCCATATCCGGCTGACCAATGGCTGCGATGTCGGCAAGGGGCAGGTGCACAGTGTCGGGATGCCCGATGGGTGGATTCCGCGCTTTCAGATTCTCGAATATCTGCGCGCGTTCATCGTTTCGCGCGTGGCGGCGTCCCGCTGGGGGATGCTGATGCTGATTTCGGGTGCGTTCGGTGTGTTCAAGCGTGATGCGGTGATCGAGGCAGGCGGCTACCGGCATGACACGGTGGGCGAGGACTTGGAACTCGTCGTGCGCCTCCAGCGCGAGGCCTATGAGCGCGGCCGCCGGGTGCGGGTGGGCTATGTGCCTGATGCGCTGTGCTGGACCGAAGCCCCCATCACCTTTGCCGGCCTGCGCAACCAGCGCACCCGCTGGCAGCAGGGCGCACTTGAAACGCTCGAACGCCACAAGATCATGCTCTTCAACCCGACTTATGGCCGGATCGGGATGCTCGCCATGCCGTTGATGCTGATCGAGGATGTACTCGGCCCGACCGCCGAACTCACCGGCTATATCATGATGCCCACCTTTTACTTTATCGGGATTTCGCCGCTCAGCGTGCTCGTTGCCTTCTATGCCCTGAGCCTGTTGTTTGGCACGCTCTTGAGCCTGTGCACGCTCGCACATGAGGAGCTGCAATACCGCGCTGCGCACCGGGTCAAGGATATTGCCATTCTCGTCATGTGCAGCCTGCTTGAGAATTTCGGCTATCGCCAATCCTGTGCGTGGTTCCGGCTGCGCGGAATCTACAAGCGGGTCAGGGGCAACACAACCTGGGCGGCGGTGCCGCGCGTCGGCTTTGCCAAAAAAGCGGGGGCGCGATGAAGCAGCTCTTCAGGGGCATGATCTGGCTAATCCTGCGGGTGGTTGACCTGTGTCTCGCGATTATCGCCTATGATTATCTGTTCGCAACCAACGGCAAGCCGATGGGCCGTTCCGGCAAATTCCTGCTCAAATTCCTGGCCGGGCTGGTGGTCTTGTCACTCGGAATCGTGATTTATGATTATTTCTTCATCAGTCACACCCGATTTTACACCTATCACCAACTGAACGGAAAGGCGGCACCTACCCGGCTGGGCAAGCCCCCGACAACCAGCATCGCCGATTTCGATCATGGGTCGCGCCACCGGCTCGGTGTCTTGGTGACCGACACAAGCGAAAACTGGCTCGGGCTAGCGCGCGCTTTCAAGGCGGCGGGTATTCCCTTCTCGATGACCGAAGACCCGGCCCGGGCGCTCCAGCATCAGGTGGTGGTGGTGTACCCGTCGATGACTGGTGCCGATATCAAACCCGAGACGGCGCGCGCTCTGGCGGCGCATGTCCATGCTGGCGGAACGGTGGTGAGTTTCGATATGGAGGGGCTGGGGCTGGAGCCGCTGTTCGGGATCAAAGCGATCAGCGCCACGCACAGCCATGAAGCGATGATCTGGGCCACCCCCGATCCAGAAACAGGGCAGGTGAGCGCGCGCTTCAGCCGGCGCGGCAAGGATGGCGATCTGGGCTCCTACACGCTTATGCCCACAACTGCACAGACATTGGCGCGCTATGCGGATGGCGGTGCGGCGATGACGTGCAACAAGGCGGTCGGGCTGGCCTGCCTCGTCGGCGTAGACATCGGCGCGCTGGCCTCCCACGCGATTGACGGGCGCGCCGATGCGGTTTCCGATACGTATGACAATCATTATGACCCGAGCCTTGACGTTTTCATCAACTGGATCAAGCAGCTTTATGTGCGTGAAGAACCGCTGCCCTGGCTGATCGACACAACGCCGCCCGGCAAAAGCCTGTCGATCATCTTCACGCATGATCTGGATTACAGCCGCTCGGTGGATAATGCCGACACCTACGCCAGGCTGGAACATGACAACGGTGTTTCGGCCACCTATTTCATGCAGACCAAATATATCAAAGACTATAATGATGTCCCCTTTCTGACCGATGTGACAATCCCCGAACTCAAAACCTTGCTGGCCTATGGCATGGAGATTGGCAGCCACAGCGTGGCGCATTCGCGCCAGTTTGCCAGCTTTCCCATCGGCGATGGCACCGAGAATTATCCTGATTACCGCCCCTATGTCTTTTCCAAATACCAGACCGACCGTGGCACCATTCTGGGTGAGCTGCGCGTCTCGAAATTTCTGCTCGAACAGCTTGTCGGGGCGCATATCTCCTCATTCCGGCCCGGATATCTTGCTTATCCGGTGGCGTTGCCGGAACTGCTGCACGCAACCGGCTATGCGTTCACATCATCGGTCACCGCCAATGTCTCGCTCTCGCATCTGCCGCACCAGATGAGCCTTTCACGTTCCGGGATGGCGCTCGTTCCGGTCTATGAATTTCCGGTAACGATCGAGGACGAGGAGGTACCCAAGCTCGATGACCGTTATGCCATGGAGATGGATGTTCTGGAGCATATCGCCCGCCAGCATGGTCTTGCCGTCATCCTCATCCACCCCAACATCATTGGCCAGAAATTTGATTTCGAGAAACGGGTGATCGCCGCGTGGAAGGCTGGTGCCTGGATGACAAACCTTGATACTTATGGCCGCTGGTGGCGCGCACGCGACCGCGCCGAGATTGATGTGAGTGACACGCCGGGCGGGCCGGTGCTCAGCCTGTCGGCTCCCGAGGCAGTCAGTAATCTGCGCATCCTGCTGCCCAAAGCAGCGCGCCGCCAAATTGACATCACGCAGGCGGTGCGCAGTTTTTCAGCTAAGATTTAGCGTCAGCCGAACACACGGCCCAGCGCCTTTTCCAGCATCAGCATCTGCCAGATCAGCCGGCCATGATCGGCAAGGCCCTGGCTGTGATCGGCGATCATCGCGCCCAGCACATCCATGCGGAACCAGCCACTATCGGCGAGCCTTGAACGGTTGGTGAGCGCGCGCGCTTCCGCGGCCAATGCGCCCCGGAACCACGCCGAAATCGGCGTCACAAAACCCATTTTGGGGCGATAGAGCGTGTCGTGCGGCAGCAGTGGCTCAAGCGCCTTTTTCATCAGCCATTTGCCCTGACTGCCGCGTATGCGCATATTAACCGGCAGCGTCGCGGCAAATTCGATCAGCCGGTAATCGAGCAGCGGATCATGCGTCATCAGGCTCACCGCCATGCTGGCACGATCAACCTTGGTCAAAATATCACCTGGCAGCCAGATTTTCATGTCGGCATATTGCGCACGGTCAAGCGGTTCGGCGGCGGGTGCCGCGCGCATGGCGGCGATATAACGATCCTCGGCACGATGCCCTTGCAACTGCCGCGCGAAATCATCGGTATAAAGGCTGCTGCGCAGTTCGGGCGCGAGCACACTCACCGCGCGCGCATAAGCCTCCTCGCCAGAGAGCGCGAGTTCGGCAAAGGTCGCTTTGGCGCGGAAGCGTTGCGGCGCCCAGTCCGCCTTTGGATAGTAGCGCGCGAGCGTACCGAAAACGGGTTTGCGCACGGCGGCAGGAAGCACGCCCCGCACGCGCTCTTCGGCTTTCTGGAAGCGGTAGCGGCGATACCCCGCAAACGCCTCATCCGCGCCATCGCCCGAGAGCGCAACCGTCACACTCTCTCGCGCGAGCTGGCACACCCGATAAGTGGGAAGCGCCGAGGCGTCGGCGAACGGCTCATCGAATGCGGCGCTGAGCATATCAATCGCCGCGAAATCATCCACTGAAACGATGCGGCTATGGTGCGCGGTGTTGAACTGGTGCGCAATGTTGTCCGCCCAGCGCGTTTCATCGAGCCCCGCCGTATCAAAGCCAATCGTGCAGGTCTGCACGGGCGCGCCTGAAGCCTGCGCCATCAGCGCCACCACGGCCGACGAATCGACACCGCCCGAGAGAAACGCGCCCAGCGGCACATCCGCCACCATACGCGAGGTTACGCCTTCACGCAGGTGGTGCAGCAACTCGGCTTCCAGATCGGCTTGGGGTGCTATGGTGCGGCGCGAGAAATCAACATCCCACCATAGTTGCGGCTGCGGCACAGGCTTGCCACGCTGGAGATGGAGATAATGCCCGGCCGCGAGCTTACTCACCCCCGCAACGAAACAGGCATCGTCGGGCACATAACCGAGCGCGAGATAATCCTCGATCGCGGTATGCGACACCGTGCGCCGCAAGCCGGGGTGCGCGAGCAGGCCTTTCAGTTCGGACGCGAACGCAATGCTGCCATCATCAAGCGCCGCATAGTGCAGCGGCTTCACGCCGAGCCGATCACGCGCGAGGAAGAGCGAATTATCACGCGCATCATGGATGGCGAACGCGAAAATGCCGTTGAGTTTGGCGAGCACCCCCGCGCCCCATTGCCGGTAGCCAAGCAGAATGACCTCGGTATCACCCTGGGTCTGGAATGCGTGTCCCAGCGCGCGCAATTCCTCGCGCACCTCACGGTAATTATAGATGTCGCCATTGTAAGTGATGTGCAGCGCGTCATCGGCCGTCGCCATCGGCTGCGGTGACCCCGCCACATCGATGATCGACAAGCGCCGGTGCCCCAGAACGACGCCCGGTGCGCTCCACACCCCCGCCCCATCCGGCCCGCGATGCGCCTGCACATCGGTCATGCGCTTGAGAAGCGCAACATCGATCGGCTTCGGCGCATCAAGGTGGAAAAGCCCCGCAATGCCGCACATCGCGCGCTTCCCCTAGCGCCCGCGTGCAGTAGTGACGAGCTGGTGCGCGAGCTGTTGCGGATCACCGAGGGCCTGCGCAAAAGCGTCAATCACCGCCCGCCCATCAACCCCCGGCGCTTCCTGCGTCGAGATCAGCACCGCTGTCGCCGCCTGATCCCCGCCCAACAGATTGGCGCGCAATGTGGCCAGTTTGACCCGCGACGCACTCCCGGCTGTCAGGTTCCCCACAACATAATAACTCTCGACCAGCCGC
>JAGWQR010000197.1 GCA_028869975.1 Alphaproteobacteria bacterium
GCCGGGTTATGGCAAGCATTGTTCAGTTCGAGAATGTCGGCTTGCGCTATGGCACTGATCCTGAAACGCTCATTGACCTGAGTTTTTCCCTCAATCCAGGCCAGTTCTATTTTTTGACCGGGCCGTCGGGAGCCGGTAAAACCTCTTTGCTGCGCCTCCTCTATCTTGCCCAACGCTCCAGTCGTGGCAATGTCCGTGTTTTTGGACAGGATGTCGCGCGCCTGCGCCGAAATCAGCTTCCGGATCTGAGACGGCGAATCGGTGTCGTATTTCAGGATTTCCGACTTATTCCGCATCTCAGTGCCTATGATAATGTTGCCCTCCCCTTGCGCATCAGTGGCACCGCAGAAACAGATATTGAAACGTCGGTCAACGAAATGCTCAACTGGGTGGGGCTGGGCGCACGACGCGCGGCTTTTCCGGCGACCCTATCAGGTGGCGAACAACAGCGTGTTGCGATTGCACGCGCGGTCATCGGACGACCGGATATTCTGCTTGCAGATGAACCGACCGGCAATGTCGATCCCGAAATGGCGCACCGTCTGTTGCACTTGTTTGATGGCCTGAACAGGATCGGAACGACGGTGGTCGTCGCCACGCATGATTTGCATCTGCTATCGCGCGTGCCTGATGCGCATATGATGAAGATGGTCAATGGACGGCTCTCAGACCCAACGGGTGCGCTACGCCATCCACCAGGGAATGCTGCATGAGTGACAACGAGCCAGTTCTGGCGAACAGTCCCGTCGCATCGGTTTTGATAGCGCAGGGTGGACTGAGCGCTTCCGCCTGGATTTTTGCGATTCTAACCTTTATTACCGTGCTCGCTGCGGCAGTGGGTCTGGCGCTTGCCACACTGGCACTGAGTGTATCGGCGGATGCCAGCCGCAAACTGACCGTGCAAATTGTTGACGCCAATCCCGACATCCGCCATGCGGATACCCAGGCTGCGGCACAAGCCCTCAGAGGGATTGAGGGCGTCAGGGATGTGCAGGTGGTCGATGATGCGACGCTCAATCGGCTGATGGCACCCTGGCTGGGTCAAGACGCGACGTCAGCAGATCTGCCATATCCAAGTTTGATTGACGTAACGCTTGGTTCGGGTGCCGCAGCAAAGATGCCGCAGATAGAAGCCGCTCTAGCGCATATCGCCCCATCGGCGCGCACCCAGGCCAATGCAGACTGGCTTGCGCCCGTACTCAGCACAATGAAGGCATTTGCATTCATCGCTATGATTGTCGTGCTCGCCCTGGTCACTGCGATTGTCGCTGCGGTCATTCTTGCCACACGGGCAGGCTTTACAACCCACCGCAATACTATCGATATACTGCATCTCATGGGGGCGACAGACCAGCAGATTGCAGCATTGTTTCAGCGTCGTATTGCAAAAGAGGCCCTGCTTGCGGCGATGATCGGTACGGGGCTGGCACTGCTTATACTTGCGGCCCTCATGCTCGTGGCGCGCACGATGGCTTCAGAGTTTCTGGATGCAGGCGCGTTGCGCTGGTGGGCGTGGCTGGCACTGATCGCCATTCCGTTGCTGACGACAGCGATAGCGCACATGACGGCGCGACGGACGGTCTTGTCGCGTCTGGCGCAAATTTTGTAATCATCTGCATATGAAAACGTTGCGCACTTGGACATTCAATCTGATCTTTTATGGCGGCACGTTGTGCCTGCTGATGCTGACGCCGTTTGTATTGACCATGGCACGCAGTTCGATCACTGTAATTGCACGCCGCTGGGGGCGCTGGCACCGCTGGTGTTCGCGCGCGATCTACGGTATTTCATCGATTATCGAAGGGACATTGCCGCAGCACAGATGCATTGTCGCCATCAAGCACGAATCTTTTTTTGAAGCGATTGAGCTACTTGCCCAGTTTGAAGCGCCGGCCGTTGTACTCAAACAGGAACTGGCTGATCTGCCGCTGTGGGGCGCATTGGCGCTTGCGCATGGCGTCATACCGGTTGATCGGGCGACAGGTAGCGCAGCACTGCGCCGTATGTTGAGCTCGGCAAAAATCGCAATGGCACAGGACAGGCCAATCATCATCTTCCCAGAAGGGACGCGCGTGGCACCAGGCGAGTCCCCGCCGCTGAAACCTGGACTTTTCGGTCTTTACAAGCTGCTCAATCTTCCCGTCGTGCCGGTTGCCATCAACAGCGGACGGCTCTGGCCCAAAAAAGGCGCCAAACGATCGGGGACTGTCACCTGGGCAGTAGGAGAAACTATCCCGCCAGGGCTTCCGCGTGCTCAGATTGAAGCGCAGGTGCACGCCGCGATCAACCGTTTGAATCCGGCTCCACACGATCCGGCGCGCTGAGCATCGCGAGCGCATCACCCGCCGCCGCTGATTTATGCGCAGCCTTGCGCTTGCGCAGATTCTCGCGCAAGGCCGCCGCCAGCCGTGCTTCGCGTGAAGAGTCTGTCTTGGTCATACGCACCAATAGCCCGGTGTGGCTTGACGCGTCCAGCAGCTTTGTTCATAGCGCCGCGACCGGCACAGGCGCTGCTGTAGCTCAGTGGTAGAGCACTCCCTTGGTAGATATTGCCTCCCCCCGTGGAAACGCGGGGGTGCGAACCGCCCAAAGTCGGGGAAGCCTTCCACCCTTCGGTGATGGTGATCCCGAGCCAAGCCCGCCGGCCGGCGGGAAGGTGTAGAGACCAGACGGGCGGCGCCTAACGGCCTGAGAGGGCCCACGGCGAAGGGATGGTCCAGACCACGCACGCC
>JAGWQR010000198.1 GCA_028869975.1 Alphaproteobacteria bacterium
GCCGCGCAGGCGCGTGCCGCCGAAGCGCAGGCCCAGCGCGATGCCATGCGCCTCCAGGTGGTGGCTGAAGTGGCGCGCACCTATCTTGATCTGCGCACGGTGCAGACCCGTTTGCAGCGCAACCATACTGAGCGCATGCTGCGCACCGATATATCGGCGCTGTGGCGCAAGCGGGTGAATGCGGGTGAGTCGGCCGAGGACAGTCTGCGCTCCGCCGACCAGCAGCTCGACACATTGCTCGGCGATGAAAACCGGCTCGATGCGCAGGCTCATGCCGATATTTACGCGCTCGCCACGCTGACCGGGCAGGCGCCCGGCATTGCACTCGATCTGTCGCACGCCCCCCAACTGCCCGAAATTGTTGCAGCCGGAATCCGATCGGAACTGCTGCAACGCCGCCCGGATATTCGCGCCGCCGACGCCGATCTCGCCGCCGCCACCTTTGATATTGGTGCCGCCAAAGCCCAGCTCTACCCGCATTTTTCGATCATGGGCGGGCTGGGGCAACAGGCGCAGCATGGTAGTGATCTCTTTTCCGGCGACAGCACGCGCTTTGTCATCGGCCCCTCGTTTAGCTGGCCGATTTTCAACGCGGGCCGGATCAAGGCGCAGGTGCGTGGCACGCAGGCACGCGCCGACGCCGCGCAGGCCGCCTATGAAAAGGCGGTGCTCGGCGCGCTCGCAGACAGCGAAACTGCGCTCAACCGGTATGCCAACGACAAACTGGCCTATGCCAATGCCGCATCCGCCAACGAAAATGCAAGAGATCTGGCGAGGCTCGCAAAATCGCGCTTCGAGGCGGGCGAGGATGACCGGGTCCAGATGCTTGAAGCGCAGGCTTCGGCACTCGCCAATGCGCAATCGCTCGAAACTGCGCGTGGCGATGCACTGGCCGCCTATGTCGCGCTCTCCAAGGCACTGGGCGGCGGCTGGGAAATGCCGCCCGCCACCCGCTAGTCCGGTTTACAGTGCTGCCTCAATATCTTCCCTGAGTGATTCCGGTTTGTCCGTCGGGGCATAGCGCTTGAGTACGTTCCCATCTTTGCCGATCAGGAATTTGGTGAAGTTCCACTTGATACTCTCGCTGCCCAGCAATCCCTTTTTCTTAGATTTGAGGTGCTTGTAAAGCAGATCAGCTCCCGCACCATTCACCTCGATCTTGGCGAGTATCGGAAACGTCACATCATAGGTCAATGAACAGAAGGACGCGATCTCGTCTGCCGTACCCGGCTCCTGTGCGCCAAACTGGTTGCATGGAAAGCCGAGGATCGTCAGCCCTTTGTCTTTGTAATCCTCGTAAAGCTTCTCAAGCCCCTCATATTGCGGCGTCAGCCCGCATTTGGATGCAACATTGACGATCAGAATCGGCCCCGGCGGCACGTCCTTGAGCAGGTAATCACTGCCATCTGCGGCCTTCACTGTAAAGTCACGTACGTTCATGGCTGTTCTCCTCATTCAGAAAAACGCATCAGTCCCCTGCAACACTCTGCACAGCATCGCAAATTGCTCCTACCCAGTGCCTGACTTGCGCAGCGTCATCGCCCTCGGCCATCACCCGGATCAGCGGCTCGGTGCCCGACGGGCGGATGACCAACCGCCCCGTGTCGCCCAGCGCCTTTTCAGCCTCGGCGATTTTCGCCTTGACTGTCGCATCTTCGAGCGGCTTGCCGCCTGCAAAGCGCACATTCTTGAGCAGTTGCGGCGCAGGCTTGAAAATGTTGAGCAGCGCGCTTGCTTCCGCCCCCTGCTCGACCATCGCCGCTAGGATTTGCAGCGCGGCAAGCAGCCCGTCACCGGTTGTCGCGTGATCGGACATGATGATATGCCCTGATTGCTCGCCACCGAGGTTAAAGCCGCCGCTCCGCATCCGCTCCAGCACATAACGATCGCCTACTGATGTGCGCTCCAGCCCGATGCCCTGCGTTGCCAGATAGCGCTCCAGACCCAGGTTCGACATGACGGTTGCGACCAGCCCGCCGCCTTTCAGCCGACCCGCCTTCGCCCATTGTGTCGCGATAAGCGCCATCAACTGGTCACCATCAATGATAGTGCCGCGTTCATCGACCACGATCAGCCGGTCGGCATCGCCATCGAGTGCAATGCCGATATGCGCCGCCGACGCCACCACGGTCTCCTGCAACGCCTGCGGCGATGTGGAGCCGCACTCATCATTGATGTTCTTGCCGTTGGGCGACACACCAATCGCGATCACCTCCGCCCCCAGCTCCCAGAGCACCGAGGGCGCAACTTTATACGCGGCCCCATTGGCGCAATCGACTACGATGCGGAGCTGATCGAGCCGGAGACGCTGAGGGAAGGTCGATTTGATCGCGTGCATATAGCGGCCCGGCGCATCATCCACCCGGCGCGCACGGCCAATATCGGCGGAGGGCGCGAGATTAACCTGACTTTCGAGCAGCGCCTCGATCGACAGCTCATCCTTGTCGGAGAGTTTATACCCATCCGGGCCGAACAGCTTGATGCCATTATCCTCGAACGGATTATGGCTCGCCGAAATCATCACGCCCAGATCAGCGCGCATCTCACGCGTCAGCATGGCCACCGCAGGCGTGGGCAGCGGGCCGACCTGCACCACATCCATACCGACGGCGGTAAACCCCGCCACCAGCGCCGACTCCATCATATAGCCCGACAGGCGCGTATCCTTACCAATCAGCACGCGGTGGCGATGATCGCCGCGCAGGAAATGCTTGCCCGCCGCCATGCCAACCTTCATCGCCATTTCGGCGGTCATCGGCGACACATTGGTGCGCCCGCGAATGCCATCGGTACCAAAAAACCTGCGTGATCCCATGATCTTCCCCAATTATTTCAACCGCGCGGCGACGCGCACAATCGCCAGCAATTCTGCCGCAACAAACATATCGGCGTTCACCGACGACCCCATAACCGCACGGCGGCAGGTGAGCAATCGCGTATGCGCGGCGCTGAGCTTGTCGCTCGTCCAGCGCTGAAGCTGCGCCGCGATGACCGGCTTGTCCTTCCAGAAAATCGCGCGCCCGGCCGTCTCCATCACCTGCCGCAGCGCATTGCCGCCATCCACTTCGGCACGCAACCGCGCCAGCAGCAGCACGCGCGCCCCCAGCGCATTGAGGATCCGCACGCCTTCGCCGCCGATCCGTGCCAGATCGTCATTCACCGCGCCTGCGCGCCCGTCCATAACATGATTGACCAGCGCGTTGACATCGCCTTCCGCGCTGTCGGCGGCAAGCGCATCGAGCGTTCCCACTTCCAGCGTCGCAACGCGGCCCGGCTCCGCATCAAGATAGAGCGCGAATTTGGCAATCTCCTGCCCAATCACCGCCCGGTCTGAGCCATTCGCCTCAACAATCCGCCGGGCCACTGGCGCATCAATCTGGAGGCCATGCTCGCGGCCCAGAGCGATCACCATGCGCACCGCGTCCGCCGCATCAGGCACATAGGAGGCGAGCGCGAGCACCGCCGGATGTTCGAGCGCGCGCTTCACCAGCGCAGATGTTTTGGGTAGTGCGCTTGCAATAATCACCACCGGATTGCCGGTTGAAGGCAGATCGAGCAGCGCGTCAAGCGCGGGCACCACCTCATCACCGCCGCTTACACGAAGCCACTTCTTGCTCGCAAACATCGAAAAGGCCGCCGCCTCATCGGCGAGCCGTGCCGGGTCCACCTTCAGTTCGGCACCGTCAAGATCAATCCGCTCGGCGTCCGCGCCCATCGCCTTGGCGAGCCGCCCGGCGAGCGCGTTCGAGGTCGCCTCATCGGGGCCATAAAGCAGGGCTGCCACCACCGCGCTATCTTGCGTATCAAACGCGCGCTCAACCTGCGCGCGTGTCGCCCTCATTGTGCCTTTGCCTGATGGCGGGCATAAACCGCGATCCGCCCCACAATCTGATCGGCCACCGTCTGGCTCAGCCGCTCGATCGCGCTGTTTTCGGCGGCAATCGTTGCATATTCCGATGACACAACGTCAATCGATTCATCCGAGCCCGCCGTATCATCGAGCACGGTCTGCCCGGTTTGAAGATCAATGAGCTGAAACCGCGCGCGCAGACTGCGGCGTTCGCGCGTCACGATATTTGTGGTTGTGATGCCGGTGCCGAGAATCTTGTCGTCCAGACTGGTTTCAAGCTGGTAGCGCGCCTGCGTGCTGCCCGCTTCACCGAGCCGGTCAACCAGCGCCTGATGCATCAGCCAGCCATTTTTGCCCTCAATCCCCTGCACACTGACGCTGCCATAGAAAGCGCCGACTGTGCCATGTGCACCATTCGAATAGAGCGGGTGCATCCCGCAGCCGGGCAGCGCGAGCATCAGGGCAAAGGCGGCGAAGCGTTTCATGCCACGATGTTAACCAGTCGATCAGGCACCGCAATCACCTTTTTCGGCGCGGCGCCGGCAAGGTTGGCGATGATTTTGGGGCTGCCAAGTGCGGCCGCTTCGAGTGCGGCCTTGTCGAGGCCCTTCGCGACCATGATCGTGTCGCGCAGCTTGCCGTTGACCTGCACCGCGATGGTCACTTGCGTCTCGATCAAGAGCGCCGGATCATGTGCGGGCCAGGCTTGATCGGCGATCAGGCCGGAATCGCCCAATTTCTTCCACGCTTCCTCTGCCAGATGCGGCAGCATCGGCGCAATTAGCAGCACGAGCGTACGGATGGCTGCGCCGCGTGTAGCGGTGGGCGGCGCTTTCTCGATGTCATTGGCGAGCGCATGAACTTTCGCCACCGCCTTGTTGAAAGCCAGCGCCTCAATGTCCGCGCCGACCCCCGCAATCGCGCGGTGGAGCGCCTTGGCGAGCAGCACATCCTCGCCCGTAGCCTCCGTATCCAGCGTATCCACCAGCCTCCAAATCCGGTTCACAAAGCGCCACGTGCCTTCAATCCCTGCCTCCGACCATTCAAGATCGCGCTCGGGCGGCGAATCCGACAGCATGAACCAGCGCACCGCATCGGCACCATATTGATCGAGAATCGGTTCGGGATCGACCGTGTTCTTCTTCGATTTCGACATCTTTTCGATGCGGCCCAGCGTCACCGCCCCGCCATCAAGCGTCTGCCAGCCATCCCCGGCGCGCTTCACTTCCTCGGGTGACAGCCACGCGCCTGACGCGCTCTTGTACGTCTCATGTGTCACCATCCCTTGCGTGAACAGGCCCTTGAACGGCTCGGCGACATCGAGCTTGCCGATATGTTTGAGCGCGCGCGTCCAGAAGCGCGCATAGAGCAGGTGGAGGATCGCATGTTCGATCCCGCCTATATATTGCCCGACCGGCAGCCAGGCCTGCGCCTCTTCGGTGTCAAACGGTTTGTCCTTGGGCTGACTGGCGAAGCGGATGAAATACCAGCTTGAGTCGACAAACGTGTCGAGCGTGTCGGTCTCGCGGCGCGCCGGCTCGCGGCAGTTGGGGCAATTAACATGCTTCCAGCTTGGGTGCCGCTCGAGCGGATTGCCGGGGACATCAAACGACACTTCCTCGGGCAATGTGATGGGCAGGCTGGCGCGCGGCGCGGGCAGCACCCCGCAGAAATCGCAATGGATGATCGGGATCGGCGTGCCCCAATAGCGCTGGCGCGACACGCCCCAGTCGCGCAACCGCCACACGGTGGTTCCTTCGCCCCAGCCTTCATGCTCGGCGCGGGCAATGACAGCCGGCTTGGCGCTCTCCACGTCCATCCCATCAAGGAAGCCCGAATTCACCAGCCTGCCGTGGCCGGTGTAAGCCTCGTCACCCTCGAACACGGGGTCGGTTGTGTCGCCGTCAGCCACCACGCGGTGGACGGGCAGTCCGTATTTGCGGGCGAAATCAAGATCGCGCTGGTCATGCGCCGGGCAGCCGAACACCGCGCCGGTGCCATACTCCATCAGCACAAAATTGGCGATGTAAACCGGCAGGGTAATGTCCGGATCGAGTGGATGATGCACCCGCAATCCGGTATCATAGCCCAGCTTCTCGGCAGTCTCGACCTCGGCGGCCGCCGTGCCCGAGTGCTGGCACTCGGCGATGAATGACTTCGCCTGATAGTCATGTTCAGCCAGCGTTGTGCTAAGCGGATGATCCGTCGCAATCGCTGCAAACGACGCGCCGAACAGCGTATCAGGCCGGGTGGTGAACACATCGATTGTGTCCAGTGAATCGACGACATTGAAGGTGAATTTCAGCCCCTGGCTTTTCCCGATCCAGTTCTCCTGCATCAGCTTGACCTTATCGGGCCACGCCTCGAGCGTATCCAGCCCTTCCAGCAATTCCTCAGCAAAATCGGTGATTTTCAAGAACCACTGGCTCAGCTTGCGCTTCTCGACCAGCGCGCCCGAGCGCCAGCCGCGCCCGTCGATCACCTGCTCATTGGCGAGCACGGTCATGTCCACCGGATCCCAGTTGACCGCCGATTCCTTGCGGTAAACCAGCCCAGCCTTGTAGAGATCAAGGAACAGCGCCTGCTCATGGCCGTAATAGTCCGGCTCGCAGGTGGCGAGTTCGCGCGACCAGTCGATCGCCAGCCCCAGGCGCTTCAACTGCGCTTTCATCGCCGCGATATTGGCGCGCGTCCATGAACCGGGGTGCACCTTCTTTTCCATCGCGGCATTTTCGGCGGGCATCCCGAACGCGTCCCAACCCATCGGGTGGAGCACGGCATGGCCGGTCATCCGTTTGTAGCGCGCGAGCACATCGCCCATCGTATAGTTGCGGACATGCCCCATATGGATGCGCCCGGAGGGATAGGGGAACATCTCCAGCACATAAGATTTGGGGCGCGGGTCGCTGGCATCAGGCGTTTTGAAGCTCTGGCGCGCTTCCCATTCCTGCTGCCAGCGCGCATCCGCCCGGAACGGATTGAAACGCTCGCTCATTGTTGCCGCTTAACCGGTGAACCCGCTCCGACGCAAATCGCGCGCGCGGGTCAGGATGATGTCCTCCAGCTTCTGCACGGTAGCGGCCTCCACCGGCGCATCAACCCATTGGCCGTTCTGCGCCACCTGGCGTGATGCAGCAACGCGAAGCGCATCGGCACGCAATTCCTGATCGAGGATGGTCACGGTCAGCTTCATCCGCTCTGCTGGGTTGTGCGGGTTGAGATACCAGTCGGTAACGACGACACCACCGTTCGAATCGGTTTGAGCGAGTGGCGCGAACGAGAGCGTATCGAGCGTGGCGCGCCACAAATACGCATTGACACCAATCGTCGTCAGCCGGGCGGGTGCAATCTGCATGGTGTGCGCCGCCTTGTTGTGGTGCGCGCATCCGCCGGACACAATGATGAGTGAACATGCTGCCACCAACCCAATTCGCTGCTTGAAATTCATAATTATCCTCAATGTCGCAAAGATTCTGAAGCCGTCTATACCCGCTTGACGCCTTGGAGCAAGCGGCGATGGAGCATAACATACACGCTTCCCCGATAAACTTTTCACGTTCATCATGTGCATCGTCATGACGGTGTAACAAATATCACACAGGTTTGCTAAAAATACTGAGGTTGCTGACCTTTCGTTCAGGATGTGCTAGCCGGACTCATGTATTAGGGCAGGAATATGCGTAATCGATTGATCTTGGCAGGTGTGATGAGCGTGGGCGCGGTAGCGCTCTCGGCGTCCTTTGTCATGGCGCACTCCTCCTATGATGTCAGAAAACTCGTAAAAAAACGCATGGAAGCACATGAGCTGCGTTCCGATCTAGGCACATTCACGCCCGCATCCGCTGATCCGCGACTCGCGGCTGCGTTGTCGCATACCGGGGTCATGAGTGCGGGTTTCCGCTTCACCCCCTCTTCGAATGCCTACACCATCGGCCATAGCGTAACTGTTGCCGTGCGGGCACGTGACACAGGTGCGCACGAGGCTGGCCCGGCCCACGCGACGTTGATGGCGCAAGCCGGGCATAACACAGCGTCGGTATCCTCACTGCCCGTCGCGTATAATCTTGGCGTTGCGGTCGGCTGGAAGAAATTCGCGCTCACCAGCGATTACCGCAAAACCGATCTCGGCCTGATCCAGGGCGGGCGTGAAGGCGCTGGCATGGCACTCAGCTACACGGGCCGCAAATGGAGTTCGCGCGTTTCAATTTCCACCGAACATGCGCTCTCCACTTCCCCCAAGGCACTGGGCCTGACCAGTGATGTCGCGCTTGATGTCGGCGGCGCTTACCGCCTGACCCACAATCTCGATCTGACGGCGGGCGTGCGATACAAACGCGAGCGTGAGCAGTTGTTCGACGTGATCGACAACAAGCGCGATAGCCAGGCTGTTTACATCGGCACCCAGTTCAAATTCTGAACTGATCCCGGATCGAGTGGCCGGCGTGGACACCACATATTCACCTGCACATGAATTAACTATCTTTTGTTCCACATCAAGTGCTTCTTAAGCATGGTTGGGCGTCGCAAAATGGTTATGTCTTTGTTAAACATCTTCACGAAGAGTCCGCAGAGTCGCTGTTCGGGCACGTATTCGGGAGTGAAGGAGTATGATGATAACGAAGACAATTGCGGCCACAGCACCTACTCTGGCTTTGATGCTGGCCACCGCCGCGCCGACCATTGCCCAACAGGCACCCTCTCCCGTGACACCCCCGTCCTATGGCGCTTATGGCGCAATGCCAGTGGCCCCGGGCGCCATGCCTGCACCGGTGATGGCTCCACCAAATATGCCCGCACAAGCGACCATGCCCGGCGCGCCCTATACGCCTTGGCAGAATGGCTGGCAGAGCGGGTGGCAAAACGGGTGGCAGAACGGGTGGCAGAACAACAAGCATCATCACCACCATCATCATGGTGATAACGGCTATGGCTATGGCGCCCCGAGCTATGGTTATGGGTATGGTTATACCTATCCGCAGCCTGCTTATGGATATGGATATGGCTATCAGACTATGCCGGTTTACTCTGAGGTGGAGGTGCCGAGCCAGCCGATCATCAGCAAACATGTTTCGACACGTACCTATTATTATGACGAGCCGATTTATGAGCATGTGGTGCATCATTATGTGCATCACTGGCACCCGCCCGTATGCGGCTGCCGGATCGTTACGCCCAAACCGCGCCATGTCTGGCATCCCAAACCCAAAATTCAGGGCAGCTAGATAGAGCCGCACTAAGCTATACCCAGCTTGACAGCGGCGATTGTCCTGCCGAGAAGGCTGGCATGATTATTGCCGTGTTTCGCAGCCGGGTGAAGTCCGATCAAATGAGCGACTATGGTGCGCTCGCCGATGAGATGGAGGCGATAGCGCGCACCATGCCCGGCTTTATCTCGATCAAGGGATTTGTGGGGGAGGATGGCGAGCGGCTGTCGTTCCATGAATGGGAGAGCGCGGCACATCTGAAAGCCTGGCGCGAGCACCCGGCACACCATGCGGCGCAGGCGCGCGGATACTCGGACTTCTACTCGGAATTCTCGCTCTATGTGGCCGATGCACCGCGCGTGAAACATTTCAAGGCGAGCGCGGAGACATGATCCTGTATGGCATTCCTAACTGCGACACTGTGAAGAAGGCGCGCGTGTGGCTCGATGGGGCGGGTGTGGCCTACTCCGTCCATGATTATAAAACGGCGGGGGTGAATGAGACAGACCTGAAACGCTGGTGCGCCGCGAAGGGCTGGGAGACTGTGCTCAACCGCGCGGGAACAACCTTCAAGAAACGCCCCGACAATGACAAAGCCGACCTCAATGAAACCAAGGCCATTGCGCTCATGCTCGCGCAACCCAGTATGATCAAGCGGCCGGTGCTGGAGGGCGGCGGCGGCCTCCTCATCATCGGGTTCAAGCCGGAGATTTACGCGAGCGCGTTAAAGGCGTAAACCCGCCCCATGTCTACAACCTTCACCATCGACACCTCGACGAGCCGCGCCACCCCGACGCCACAGCCGATGCGTCGCCTCACCATACCCGCCATCGCCGCGCACAAGGCCAATGGCACCACCGCTACCCCGTTGGTCATGCTCACCGCCTACACCGTACGGATGGCGCAACTGCTCGATCCGCATTGCGACATCCTGCTGGTAGGCGATTCGCTTGGGCAGGTGATTTACGGCCTGCCTTCCACAGTGCCGGTCACGCTGGAGATAATGTGTGCACATGGCGCCGCCGTGGTGCGCGGGTCTTACCACAGCGTCGTCATAATCGACATGCCGTTTGGCTCTTACGAGGAATCGCCCGAGCAGGCCTTCCGCAGTTGCGCGCGCGTGCTCAAGGAAACCGGCGCGGCGGGGGTCAAGCTGGAAGGCGGTGCGGAAATGGCCGAAACCATCGCGTTCCTGGTGGCGCGCGGCATTCCGGTGATGGGGCATATCGGCCTCACCCCGCAGTCGGTCAACACTCTCGGCGGCTATGGCGCGCGCGGTCGCTCGGATGCCGAAGCTGCCAAAATCGTCGCCGACGCGAAAGCAGTGAGCGATGCGGGCGCGTTCGCGTGTGTGGTTGAGGGGGTGGTCGCGCCGCTGGGTGAAGCCGTGACCAAAGCGATGGCCTGCCCGACCATCGGCATTGGTGCCTCAAGCGCGTGTGATGGGCAGGTGCTGGTCGCGGAGGATATGCTCGGCCTGTTTGAGCGGGTGCCACGATTCGTCAAACGCTATGCCGATATGGCCGCATTTGTGAGCGAAGCGGCGGCGCAATATGCAGCGGATGTACGCGCGCGGGTATTTCCGGGGGATGAGCAGACGTACAGCGTGAAGTAAAATAGTCTCTTCGGTTATCAAAATCCGTCCGTCACAGTCCTAGGGCGTAAACGAGACAGCGCAGTATCGGGAATGTTCGTTGCGAGGAGGGTCGAGAATCGCCCCTTCCCTCTTGGGCGCGGCCCCGCTAAGGAGGCTCTCTTGATTTGACGGAGACGATCCTTGGCGCAGCCGCCCGACACGAATACCGCGTTTCTGCGCGAAGTTGATGAAGAGTTAAGCTATGACCGGGTTATCGGCTTCTTGCGCGGCAATGCGCGGGCGCTAATCGTGGGGCTTGTGGTCGTGTTTGGCGCGTTCGGAGGATGGCTGCTCTGGCAAAACCATACTGCAACAGTTGCTGGCGAACAGGGCGAGAAATTCGCAGCTGCCTTTGATGCGATCAAGGCCCGCGATGCCAAGGGAGCCAACGAGAAACTTGCGGATCTGGCAGCCAATGGAAACCCCGGCTACCGCGCGGCAGCAAAAATATTATCCGCCGACATTGCGCTTGAACAAGGCGACACAAAAACCGGTATAGCCAAACTCAAGGCTCTTGCGGATGAAAGTGGCGTCGATAACAACTGGCGCAATGTCGCGCTTATCAAGGCGACTGGTGCTGAATATGATGCACTGCCCCCATCTACCATCATAGAGCGGATGAAACCACTCGCCATACCAGGCAAACCCTGGTTTGGTACGGCGGGCGAAATGATGGCAATGGCCTATTTCAAAGAGAATAAGCCAGGTTTGGCGGGACGCTTGTTTGCATCCATCGCTGCCGATAAATCCGTGCCGGATTCAATCGCCGCGCGTGCACGCCAGATGGCAACGAGCCTCGGCATTGACACCACTCAAAACACGATCAAGGAAAATGGTCAATGAAGCGTTTAATCCGTAGCTCCTTGGCTGTTGCGCTGACATTGACCCTAGCGTCTGCCGGTCATGCCGGTCTTTTCGGTGGCCATCACAAGGGCAAACACAAGAATAGCAAGGAAACGCCCACGGTCGGCAAGCGCATCCCGATTCTACTGTCCGAGCAAAGCGCGCTCCCTGATCCCGCCCTGGCGAATGTACCGGTAGCTATTCCGGATGCCGAAGTTAACCCTGGATGGGCGCAGCCGGGCGGAACGCCAAGCAAGGCAAATGGAAATTACGCCTTGGGTGCCGCGATACGGCCCGTTTGGACTAAACATATCTTTGGTAATACATATCGTGAGCGCCTGACATCCGCACCCGTAGTTGCGGGCGGCAAGCTATTTGTCATGGATACACATGCCAAGGTTTTCTGCTTCAATGCCCAATCCGGTGCGCAGCTCTGGGTTGCCGATTTTGGTGCATTTGAGGGCAAGTTCGTCGTATATGGCGGCGGTGTCAGCGTTGATGGCGACATGGTCTTTGCCACCAATGGCATGGGCGATGTTGGCGCACTGAGCGCAACCACCGGAAAACTGCTCTGGAAAAAACGCCCCGCCGGGCCACTGCGTGGTGCGCCGAGCATTGGGTATGGCGAAATTTTCGTGACCACACAGGACAATCAGATGTTCGCGCTCAAAGCTGCTGACGGTTCGATTGACTGGACAGCATCGGGTTCGCTCGAATCAGCTGGGGTGTTCGGCGCAGCCGCACCCGCCGTGGCACAAGGCACGGTTGTACAAGGTTTCTCGTCAGGAGAACTGAACGCCTATCGATACGAGAATGGCCGATCGCTCTGGGGTGATGTTCTTTCGCGTACGAGCGTGACAACATCGGTGGGAGCCTTATCCGACATTGATGCGGACCCTGTGATTGATCGTGGCCGCGTCTTTGCGATTGGTGCGGGCGGACGCATGGTCAGTGAAGATTTGCTGACCGGCCAGCGTATCTGGGAACTGAACATCTCTGGTCTTTCCACTCCCTGGGTGGCAGGAGAGTGGGTCTTCGTACTGACCGAAGATGCAAAACTGCATTGTATCGCGCGCGGCACCGGGAAAATCCGCTGGACTCTGCTACTGCCCCACACGGTAAAAAACAAGCCAGATAACCCCATCATCAGCTATTATGGCCCCATTCTGGCGGACGGGCATCTGATTTTCACGACATCTTTAGGCCAGATTGGCGAAGTTGATCCTGCAACCGGAAGGCTGGTGAAATGGCTGCGCATGTACGGGCCAACCAGCTTGCCCCCCATCGTTGCCAACAACATGCTCTACACGCTCGATAATATGGGCCGTGTAACGGCCTGGAAGTAAGGACGCACGGACGTGGCGACCATGCTCCCCACGGTCGCCATTATCGGGCGGCCCAATGTCGGCAAATCGACACTGTTCAACCGGCTGGTTGGCAAGCGTATTGCACTTGTCGATGACCGGCCCGGCGTGACGCGCGATCGGCGCGAGGGTGATGCCGAACTGATCGGCATGGCGTTTCGTGTGGTCGATACTGCGGGCTTCGAAACCGATGATGCTGCCACACTTCCCGGCCGAATGCGCGCGCAGACCCAGGCTGCCGTCGATGATGCAGATGTTGCGCTGTTCGTGATCGATGCGCGCGCGGGTGTGCTCCCGCTCGACGCCGAAATTGCACGCTGGCTGCGCGGGAGTGACACGCCGGTCATTCTGCTCGCCAACAAAGCAGAGGGGCGCAGTGGTGAAGCGGGGGTTGCCGATGCCTTTCAACTCGGCCTTGGCGACCCGATCCCCTTTTCCGCCGAACATGGCGAGGGGCTGGTTGATCTGTTCGAGGCGCTGCGCCCGCATATCGAGCGCGAAGCAATCGATGTTGAAGCTGAGGGTGAAGCCGGAGAGGATGAACTCCCCGGCCCGCTCAAACTCGCCATCGTCGGGCGGCC
>JAGWQR010000199.1 GCA_028869975.1 Alphaproteobacteria bacterium
GACATGGGTAAAGCTCACGGTATAGGTATCCAGACTCACCTTGAGATTCGTCACCTCGCCGCCCACCGTCTTGACGCTAGCCAGTGCGGCCAGAATTCCCGCGACAAATTCCGCAACCGCAATCGACAGGAACCACAGCCCGAACATCAGCCCGAGCACCTTGGGCATCGAGAGCTTGGAAATCATGCTCAGGCCCACCGGCTGAATACACAATTCGGCAATCGTGTGGATCAGATACAGCCCGGCAAGCCACCAGAAGCCGACCTGATAATTGGCATCATGAAACTGCGATCCCCAGACGAGAAACAGAAAGCCCAGCCCGGCCCCGAGCACACCCAACCCGAACTTGAACGGCGTGGTTGGCTCCAGCGAGCGCTTGTGCAAGGCTGTCCACATCAACGCAAATACCGGTGACAACAGCACGACGAACAGCGAATTGAGCAACTGGGTCTGCCCGGCATTGAGCGTGAACAGCCCGAACACACTCAGATCGGTATTGCGCTGCGCAAACAGGGTGAGCGATGAGCCCGCCTGCTCGAACAGCGTCATGAAAATCACGTTGAACAGGATCATCACGACCGCCGCCGTCATCATCTGCGCCTGTATTTTCGTGCCCGCGCGCCAAGCCCAGATCAGCACGGCAGGAATGGCCATGACAAAGCTTAACCCGAGCAATTTGCCAAGCAAGGGCAAGGATGCGAGATAGGCGAGTACGCCCGCGTTCGATTCATCCGACTGTTGCCCAAGAACGTTGTTGAGCAGGAACCAGACCACCGGCACCGACAGCGCCGTGCCGAGATAGACCAGCCAGGCCTTGTCGGCACCATCCTGCGACGGCGGATCACCATAGCCGCGCAACTGCTCGCCACTGAACTGGATCAAGGCCCAGGCGACCAGCATTCCTGCTGCGGCAAGCCCGAAACCCGCCGACCAGCCGATCCCCGGCCAGTCCCCCATGCCCAGCGCCAGCAACGGGCAGATCATTTGCGACACCAGCGCGCCGACATTGATCCCCATATAGAAAATGGCATAACCGGCATCGCGGCGCCGATCGCCATCGGCATAGAGCGCGCCCACGATTGTCGAGATATTGGGCTTGAAGAAGCCGTTGCCGACACTGATGAGCGCGAGTGCCACCAGCGCCAGCGCCGCAAAGAATGGATCGCGCGTCGCATCGGGCACAAAATCCGTCCCCGCAATATGGCGCACTTCCTTGCCGTCTGCCCCCAGCAACGACACCGACTTGTCATCATTGCCCTTGATGACGAGTTTTTCACCACGATCGATGATGTAGCGCTGCGTTGCCTTGCCATGCCCTTGTTCGAGCACATCATAATGCTGGCCCTGAATTGTCGCATAAGGTTTGGCCGGATCACCCCCAAAGCACAGGATCAGATAGCCCAGCGACATCACCAGCGCACCGAATTTGACCGCGCGCTTGTAGCCCAGCACGCGGTCGGCCAGCATTCCGCCGATGACAGGCGTGAGATAGACCAGCGAGAGCACACCGCCATACAGGCTGTTACTCGCCACATCCTTATACTGAAAATGCCCGACCAGATAGAGCACGAGCAGCGCGCGCATCCCGTAAAAGCCGAACCGCTCCATCGCTTCGGTGGAAAACAGCCGCGCAAGCTGGCTCGGGTGCCCAAACCAGGGGCCTTTGCCCTGATCGGCGCTCATCAATGCGGGATCGGCTTCTGCATCGGCCATAGAGACTCCTGATCTGTAATTTTATTACGCGCGACTTTAGCGACTTTTTTGATCCTGTGAAGGGGGGTCAGGAAGAAGGGGCACAGGGGGCAGGGGTTGCTGCCCGGCGGCGATTTGTGCCCTGATTCGTGCCACAGTCGCTTCGGCCAGCGCCACCCGCGCTTTGGTGCGCGGATGCGTGCCATCGCTGAATATGCCCGCGCCGGTCTTGTCACCAAAGCGCTTCCAGAAGGCGGGCGCTTTGGTGTAATCATAGCCGGCCAGCGCAATCAGATAAAGTGCCTCGACATCGGCCTCTTCCTCGGTGCGACGGATCAGGCCAGCGGAGGAGGTGAATGTCGCGAGCAGGCCATGATGGACA
>JAGWQR010000200.1 GCA_028869975.1 Alphaproteobacteria bacterium
AGCGCATCATAGGCGTTCTCCGCCCCTGCCGAATGCGCCTGCCTTCCCCTACGCAGATCGTTGATTGCGGCGTTGAGCGCTTGCGATGTCACGCCAGCATCTTTGAGCGCCTTGCCCGCCGCCGTGGTCGTGGCAAGGGTGAGCGCGAGCAGCAGTCGCTCGACGGTAACAAAGCTGTCGCCCGCTTTCTTTGCCACCTGCTCGGCGGAATCGAGCACGCGCACCAGATCATTGTCGATATTGGGGGGGGTGTTCGCGCCCGCACCCGACACAGCCGGGATTTTGGCGAGCGCGGCATCGGTTTCGCGCATCGCGGCGGTGGCATCGCCGCCTTCCGCTTTAATCAGCCCGGCGCACAGCCCTTCCGGGTCCTCCAGCAGCGCCTTGAGCAGATGTTCGGGGGCAATCCGCTGATGATTGTTGCGGATGGCCACGGTTTGCGCCGATTGCAGGAACCCCTTGGCGCGGTCGGTCAAAGTTTCAAGATTCATCGATCACCTCTCGCCCCCAGATAGTGTTGCATTTTCGCAACACAAGGGGGTAGAGGATGGCCGGATCAGAAATTAGCGCGAGTAAAATTCGACGACGAGGTTCGGTTCCATCTTCACCGGATAAGGCACCTCGTCGAGCTGCGGCACGCGGGTGAAACTGACCTTCGACGCGCCATCGGGCAGCACATAATCGGGGATTTCACGCTCGGACAAGCTCTGCGCTTCGATCACCAGCGCCATTTCGCTCGCCTTGTCGGAGAGCGAGATGACATCGCCAACATCAATCCGGCGCGAGGCGATGTTGCACTTCACCCCGTTAACCCGCACATGGCCGTGGGAAACGAGCTGGCGGGCGGAGAAGATCGTCGGCGCGAACTTGGCGCGGTACACCACAGCATCGAGGCGGCGCTCCAGCAGGCCGATCAGGTTCTGCGAGGTGTCACCCTTCATCTTGTCGGCTTGCGCATAGGTGGCGCGGAACTGCTTCTCTGTCACTTCGCCATAATAGCCCTTGAGCTTCTGCTTGGCGCGCAGCTGGAGGCCGAAGTCCGAAGTCTTGCCCTTGCGGCGCTGGCCGTGCTGGCCGGGGCCATATTCACGCTTGTTGACTGGCGATTTGGGACGGCCCCAGATATTCTCGCCCATGCGGCGATCAAGTTTATGCTTGGCGCTGAGGCGCTTTGACATGATGATATTCCTTACATTGCGTTATGTGTTCTTGTTTTCCTGCCCTCCCCTAAAGGGGCGGCAGGTGGTGCCGGAGCCGCGCGGATGGCCTATGGAGGCCACCGGACACCCGCTTCACCGGCGTGCGGGGTCAATCACGGAAGTGCGACGCCATAGCGGGGCGCGCGGGAATGTCAAGGGTGGGCGGGCACGCGCTTCACCGAAATGATCTTCACCGGCGCGGCGAGCATTTGCCCCGCCATGCCATTGGCCGCGCCTTTTCTGGGATCAATGGTGCCATCAAGGATTTTATGCACCACGTCCATCCCCGCCACCACCTTGCCGAACACGGCATAGCCCGCCGTGTCGCCGCTCCCGCCCGGTTTGGCATCGAGGCCCGACATATCACCCACATCGATGAAGAAATCACCCGCCGCCGTGCCCGGGGCCTGGCGCGCCATCGCAATCGCGCCATCCTTGTTGGTGAGGCCGGTCTGGCTGGTCGGTTCATGCGCAATCGGTTTCAACGGATATTTGACGCCGAACTGCACCAGCCCGTCATTGGGCGTGACCTTGAGCGCGCGATAGAAATTGGTGCCATCAAGCTTCTTGAGATCAAGATAATGCAGGAAATTGGCGGTGCTGATCGGCGCATGGGTCTTGTCGAGCGCAAGCTCGATCGGCCCCAGGCTGGTGTTCAGCACGACATGGATGAGCACCGGCGCGGGGGACGTTGACGCAAGGGGAGGTGCAGTGGGCGCGGGCGGCGGCGCGGGTGACGTCACCGGTGTCTGTGCGCACAGCGCAACGGGGGCAAGCAGAATAGCCAGCGGGAAATGATGTTTCGTCATTCCCCGTCTATATCATGTCCTATGTCAGGCGGGAAGCCGCAGCCTTACATGCTCGCGCCAGGCAATATAGAGCCCCGAGCCGATGATGAGCGGCACCCCCGCCCAAGTGCTCATCCCCGGCAGCTCGCCAAACAGCAGCCAGCCGAACAGCACCGACCAGATCAGCGCGCTATAATCCATGTTGACCACAATCGAGACCGGCGCGAGCTTGACTGAGGCGGAGAGCAGGATCTGCGCCGCCGCGCCCGATAGCCCCAGCCCGGCAAACAGCAGCCATTCAGTCATATCATGCCGCACCGCAACCCAGGGCATGGCGGGCGCGAGCAGGATGGCGCTCAGCGTGCAGAACCAGAAGGCGGTGGTGGCGGGCGGTTCGGTGCGGCCCAACTGGCGCAGCAAGATCGCGATGACCGCCACCATGAAGGCACTGCCCAGTGCGATCAGCGCGCCTTGCAGCGGAATGGTGCTGCTCCCCGGATGGGCCACGATCAGCACCCCCGCAAAACCGATCAGCACAGCAGACCAGCGCCGCCAGCCTACCGATTCGCGCAGCACGGTGGCGGCAAGGATAGTGGCGAAAATCGGCGTGGTGAAGCTGATCGACGTGGCATCCGCCAGCCGCAGCTCACGATACGCCTCGAACGTGAACACCATCCCGGTCAGCCCGGCGAGCGCGCGGGTGAAGTGGCTTTTGAACCGCTGAGTGCGGATTGAACCGACGCCCTTCGTCAGGCTGATATAGGCCAAGATGAGCGGGGCCGCGAACAGGTTGCGGTAGAACATCGATTCGATCAGCCCGACATGGCGCAGTGCCAGCACGCGGATGAAAGTGGTCATCATTGCCAGCATCATCACCGCGAACAGTCTGGCGATGAGGCCGGCGAGTGGTT
Organism: Alphaproteobacteria bacterium; assembly: GCA_028869975.1. GTDB lineage: Bacteria > Pseudomonadota > Alphaproteobacteria > Sphingomonadales > Sphingomonadaceae > JAGWQR01. The sequence continues at coordinate 2,899 of JAGWQR010000200.1, forward strand.
GATCGGGGGCGGCCGCGTCTGGGTCGGGCGTGCCGACCCTCACCCCAGCATACCATCGGCGCAGGGAAGGCCATCGACGCGATCCGCCTTGAGCCAGAGCGGCGCATCGAGATCAACCCATTTTGCATTCTGCGCGAGGGCAAAGGCCGGGCGGATGCCGAGCGACGAGCCGAGCATACAGCCAACCATGATGTCGAACCCGCGCATCCGTGCCTTCTCGGCGAGCAGCAGCGCCTCGGTCAGGCCGCCCGCCTTGTCGAGCTTGATGTTGATGACCTGAAACCGCCCTTCGCAGCGCCCCAAATCCTCATGCGTCAGGCAGCTTTCGTCGGCGGCAAGCGGGATGGGCAGGCGCAAACCATCGAGCAAATCCTCATTGCCCGCTGCAATCGGCTGTTCGATCAGCGCAATGTTACAGGGCGCGAGCCTGGCGACTTCCTCCTCGATGTCTAGTTCGTCCCAGGCTTCGTTGAGGTCAATGATGAGCTGTACGTCTGGCGCGGCGGCGCGCACGGCCTTGACCCGGGCCAGGTCATCTTCGCCATTCAGCTTGAGTTTGAGCAGCTTGAATCCGTGTGCCGCTGCCGCTCCTGCCGTCTTGCCCATCGCGGCAGGTGTATCGAGCGAGATGGTCAGCGCGGTGACAAGCGGCTTGGGCGCGGGCAGCTTCGCCATCTCCCAAAGTTGCTTACCCGCCTGCCGACATTCCAGATCCCACAGCGCGCAATCGAGCGCGTTGCGTGCCGCGCCTTCCATCATCGTCTCAAGCAGGCTCTCGCGGGTCAGCGGCACGCGTGATTTGGCGCGCATGTTAATGGCGTCGATGCACAGTTCGGCGGTTTCACCTTCATAATAGACCGGCGTCGCCTCGGCGCGGCCTGTGTGCGTGCCATCGGAGACTGCGCACACCACCACCTCGACTTCCGATTTGTCACCGCGAGCGATGGTGAAATGATTGGCGAGCTTCAGGATTTCGGCGTGCGCGGTAACGGTCAGTACAGTCATTCTTGGCCCCTTATGGCGGTATCAGCGATGCTGCGCGATCCACTCTTCCACGACGGGCGCGATTTGTCC
>JAGWQR010000019.1 GCA_028869975.1 Alphaproteobacteria bacterium
TGAAACTCTATGGCAATGTCGATGTGCGCCAGGTTGATCTGGGGTTCAGGGTACCTGGCCGGATCGCATCAATGGCGGTTGATGAAGGTGACAAGGTGAAGCCCGGTGCCGAGCTGGCGCAACTCGACACCCGCCCGATCAATGACACGATCAGCATTTCCAATGCGCAGATCGCGCAATCGCAAGCCGACCTCATCAAGCGCGAGCATGGCAACCGTCCGCAGGAGATCGCGCAGGCGCGCGCTGCAGTTGGCGTTCCGCAAGCGGCGCTGGCGCGTGCGCTGGCGGCGTATTCGCGTGCGCAAGCAGAACTGACGCGGCGGCAAGCGCTGATCGGCTCGGGCGCGGTCAGCCAGCAACAGCTCGATCAGGCGCGGCAGGATGCGCAAAGTGCACAGGCCGACATGGCCTCGGCGCGTGCACAGCTCTCCCAAGCGCAGGCTGCCTATGATCTTGCCCTGGCGGGCACGCGTCATGAGGACATTCAGGCGGCCAAGGCGGGTGAGGCGTCTGCTGTGGCCAACCGCGCCCGTGCTCAGACTGATCTTGCCGACGCCACGCTCATCGCGCCCGAAGGCGGCACAGTGCTGACCCGTGCGCGCGAGCCTGGTGCGATTGTGCAGGCGGGCGAGACCGTGTTCACGCTTACCATCGACCGACCGTTGCGTGTGCGCGCCTATGTGGCAGAAGGTGATCTCAGCCGCATCTCACCGGGCATGGCCGTTGAAGTCACCGCCGATGGCAACAGCAAAACCTATCACGGCACCATCGGCGAAATCGCCGCCAATGCAGAGTTCACACCCAAATCGGTGCAGACGGAGAGCTTGCGCGCCGATCTGGTCTACCGGGTGCGGATCATCGTCACAGACCCCGATGATGCGCTGCGCCAAGGCCAGCCGGTTACCGTGCTCATCCCCCAAGCGCGCTCGGCAAAGTAAACGCATGACCGCACCCACCGCCTCGGCGACCGGCATAGTGAAACGCTTCGGTGCGACGACTGCGCTCGAACATGTGGACATCAGCATCCGCCCAAGCGTGATGACTGGGCTGGTTGGACCGGATGGCGCGGGCAAGACCACATTGATGCGCATTCTCGCCGGGCTGATCGCGCCAGATGAGGGCACCACAGAAGTGCTTGGCGCATCTGCGCTCACCACCGACCGCACCCAGATTGGCTATATGCCGCAGCGCTTCGGTCTCTATGAGGACCTCACGGTCATTCAGAACCTTAATCTCTATGCCGAACTGCGCGAACTGCCACACGAGGAACGCGCGGACGCTTATGAGCGGCTGCTCAATTTCACTGATCTCAAGCGCTTTCAGTCACGGCTCGCCGGCAGGCTCTCAGGCGGGATGAAGCAGAAGCTCGGCCTCGCCTGCGCGTTGGTGCGACAGCCCAGATTGCTGCTGCTCGATGAGCCGGGCGTGGGCGTCGATCCTGTCTCGCGCAAGGAATTGTGGGAGATGGTCAAGCAACTCACCGGCGAGGGCGTCGGCGTGCTCTGGTCCACCGCCTATCTGGATGAGGCCGAGCAGTGCGACGAAGTGTTCCTGCTCAACGCGGGCAAAATGCTCCATGCCGGGCCGCCCACTGACCTGATTTCACGCGTGCATAACCGGATCGTCCGGCTGGATGTAGCGCCCGAGGGGCGCCGCAAGCTGCTCAGCACCATGATCGAGCGCGATGATGTGATGGACGGCATGGTCAAGGGCAATGCCGTGCGCCTGCTGCTCAGGAATCTGGCGGAGGATCTTGTCCCCGCCCATTATGCGCCCGAAGTGACGGGTGTGACGCGCGGGCAGACCCGCTTCGAAGATGCGTTCATCGATGTGCTGGGCGGCGCGAACACCGGGCCGAGTGCATTAGCGAAAGTGTATCGCACCATCCCCGCCAGTGATGCGCCGGCGATTGAGGCCAAGGGCCTCACCAAGATTTATGGCGATTTCACCGCCGCGCA
>JAGWQR010000201.1 GCA_028869975.1 Alphaproteobacteria bacterium
CAATCGCGCCTTTGACATCGGCAATTTTACCAAGCGTATACTGGGTCAGCGCCTCGGGCTGGAGCGCCTTGCCAAAGCTGAGCAGTGGCATTTCCTTAATGTCTATATCCGCGCCACCTGTGGCAGTTGCAATCTCATGCTCAAGATGGACATGGGCAACAAAGGCGCCAGATTTTGGTTCGTGCAAGGTGCCGTCGCCTGAAATTTTGCCATTTGAGTAGCGTAGTACGACATCGGGCGCGTTGAGCGGCTCAAAGCGCCGATCCGGGCTGGAATCGGCCACATCCAGCGTGCCGTTCAGCTGCAATGCGCCCGCCGCATAGGTCCATGTCCCGCTCGAGTGATTGAGCAGCAACGGCAAGTTGACAATGCTGCCGTCCGCCCCGCCATAATCACCCCGCAAACTGCCGTCCGCGCCGCTGCCCGATACTTGGACGATATGGACGCGACTCTGGTGCCCGGTCACGCCGGTGACGGCGCTGATGTCACTGGCGCCAAAGTGTTGCGTACCGAGAGCATAATCCGCCGTGCGGGCGTGCAGATCAATCGGCGATCCACCGCCCATCATTAGTCGGGCCTGATCTATATGCGCCGTTTTGCCGGTCAGGCTATAGGCGATCTGCTGTGCTGAAAACGCATAAGGGGTGCCGCCCAGCGTGCCGTGCAGCGCAGGATTGGCGAGTGTCACCAGCGAACCACGCAGACATACCCCCACTGTATTGCGGCCTAAATTCAGGCTTCCTGCTTGTAGCGAATCGACCGAAACCGGCAGGCAGGGGGTATCGAGTGTGATCCCCGTCGCCCCGTAATGGGCCTTGAGCGGCACGCTGAGGTTGACGAATCGCGCAGCGCCAAGCGCGCCATCCAGCCGCAGCGAACTCGCGAAGCTGATGCGCGCGCCCGCGACTGCAAAAGAGATCGGGGCAAGGCGCAGACGGGTGCCGTTCACAGACTCCGGCGCAAGGGTGGCGGTGCCGCTGAAGCGGTTCAGCGCGCCCGTAAATATGGCGCGGGTGAGCGGCAGCCCGGCACCCGTGAGCAGCACTGTTCCGTTCAGCAGGGGTCCGCTCGCAGGCGTGAGCGCCAAAAATCCCGGTGCACCGAACTGCAGTTGCGCGCCCGAGGCGGTTTGCACACTCATGCCGCTGAGCAGCAGGCCGTCCCGCCGGTTGGCCGCAAAGCTGGCATCGGCGCTCATCCCTGCGCCCAGCCCGCGCAGCGCGCGCTGGAAATCTGCCCCCCATCCCGCAGCCAGCGTGCCTTTCAGCCGATCAAGCCCCTGCGTGGCTTGGCGCAGATAGGGTGTGGCGAGCTGGCGGCTGCTGATATAGATATGGCCTTGTGCCCCAGAGAGATCCTGCGGAATCAGGGCATCAAGCTTCGCGGAGACCCCTTGAAGCCGGTGCGGTCCGCAGCCGAGCAGAGCGCCGCTGAGCGGGCCATTAAGGTTGATTTTACCGTCGCTGAGTTTGACGGCGATGTGTGCCTGCGCCTGATCGAGTGAGCAGCTTTTCGCGCCCAGATGCCCGGCGGCGAGCGCAAGCATGGCGTTGAAATCATGCGCGGGGTTTCCCTGCCCCTGCGCGTTGATCATGATCGGGCCATAGGGTGTATCGAGCGCGATCCGGGCATCTTTAAGCATGATATTCAGATCGGGAAACGTTGCGGGACCGCTGCTCTGGCTGCGCAGCCTGTCGAGGCTGCCCAGATGCACGGTGCCATTTTTGTCCATAACCGCATGGAGGCGCGCGCCACTGAGCGTCAGGCTGGAGATGTGCACAGTGCCCGAAGCAAATGTGGTCGTCAGGATGATGCTGTCGGCTACAAGATCAGGATGTTGCGGGTCGCCGAGCACGATATGGTCGAGCCGCTGCTGCCCGGTATCAAGCTGCGACAAGCTGTAACTTGCCCGCAGGCCGCGCTTTTTCAGTTCATGATCGATAATGTTGCGGGTGATCTGGAACCGGTTCTGATAAAGCAGGAATCCAGCCACGCAGACCAACACGACCGCAACCAGTGCGCCGCGCTTCCAGAATTTGAGAATATTTGCAGCCATGATTCGTATGCACACTTAGCGTGCCTACCATAGCCTTCCAACAAGCCTAAGTATAGCGCAGGGCGAGCATCGGGCGGATAGCCGACACACCCCGCCTCGAATTTTGTAAGCCAGCCAGTCGTTACCGACTATTTGCGCGGACAGGTATTGATCCCGAGGATCGAATAAAGCGGGCAAATCCGTATCAGTCCGGTTGCCAGCGGGATGACGCCAATCCAGCCCCACATTGTTTTTGGCCCGACAAAAACCAGCGAAATCAGTACCAGCCCGACGATGATGCGGAGCATCCGGTCGATCGATCCTACGTTCAATCTCATATTCTGTCTCCTTGTGAGCCCATGATGAGCATATTATATCACAAGGTTTCGGTCCGTTCTGTGACAAAGTTACAATCATCTGCGACTGTACCAATATAATCTGCACCCTGTTTGACAAGGCGCGTGCTGCATCCGGCGCTTTTGAGCAGATCATGCGTACTGCGTTGATTGGTAAGCAGCGACCAATGCTGTACCGGATCATGCCGGCTTGAACTTCCGGTCTCACAAAGCGCATCGGCAAGCTGGCCCGCAGGCGGCTCATACACGGCGAATCCCTCGCCGGCGAATCCGGCCGAAACAATTTCCAGCCTGGCACAGGCCCGAACCAGCACGGGCACATTCGCATAACTTGCCTGCCGATGCGCGACGGCGATTGCCCTTGCCTGCTGAGTATCGCTTTGCATAGGAAGGATTTCGGGCACCTCTTCACTGGTCCAGGCTTCCGGCGGGCAAGCTTTTAGTGCCGGATTCATTTCCGCAAGCGGGCGACATTCACGCGGGTAGATTCTGCAAATGCGGGGTCGATCATGGTATATGCCGCAGCGTTTGTCCGCGCGCAGGTGCGGACACGCGCCTTCATGACGTGCAACAAGTGTTGTGAAAATTCGCAGCCGAACAGTACCGCTATTCCCTGCAAAGCTGCGGTTCATGTCGTGAACGCTGTTTGCATCCTCGGAGCTGCCGGTATCCGGCAAAGGCCATGCTTCGACCAGAATTTGCACCCTGTTCCCGCGCGCAGACCAGTCGAGCGCTTCGTCTACCGAAAGTGGAATGCGCAAATCGTGGCAGCATTTTCCGCATTGGGTGCAGTTGAAACCAGTACCCATGGCTCACGCAACGCGCGGAACAGGGGCTGGCCTCAGGTTCGCACATGTCATGGAGTGCGCGTCGTATATCCCGCCTGAAGTGTCGTCGCCATTCATAGCAAGATTAACGACATGCGATTGCTAAAGTTTAGCACGTCGATCGAAATATCCGGCGCAAACCTCAGTCTGTATGTGGTGCAGGATTCGCTCCGGCTGGAATTCGGCTCGCTGATCCACGCCCTTAAATCCCAGCTTAATCCCCATCATGGGTATGTGCAGATAATTCCAGGTCATCCAGCGCACCATGATGATCGTGGCCATGATCATGATCGCCACCATGATCATGATCGTTGCCATGGTGGCAGTCGTCGCCATCATCACCCGTGCAGCTGATCTGTGGCGTTATGGTCAGGGCAGTTGCATTGCCTGGAGCCTGAATAAATCCGTATGTATAATTATGGCTGATTCCGGTCAGACCTGATCCCGTTATGGGATAGGATCCTGCAACGCTAGCCGAAGTTGCTGTGGTTGACCATGTGGCCGTGCCGCTGGTCACCTGCGCGAGCGTCTGCCCGTTGACCAGCCCCGCTGCACTCTCGCTGCCCGCAAGCGGCGCAAGCGCCGCACCATAGATGCTCGTCGCCGGGGTCGCGGTGTAGGTGATCGTCAGCGGTGCCGGGGTG
>JAGWQR010000202.1 GCA_028869975.1 Alphaproteobacteria bacterium
CGAGGGTGGTCATCGCCCGCTGATAGCAGCCCCGCGCCGGGCGTCAAATGCCCCCCCCACTTCAGAACGCAACCCAGGTAAAGGCGCGAATTGTGTTGTTGTCAGACGCCTTGCTGCCCGAACCATCATAGTTGGTGTAGGCCCCGTCGAACGAGGTATAGAGCATGTACTGGATGCCGACCCGCACATTCAGCCGGTTGCCAATCGGTTTCCCGCCGAAGAGCGTGCCGTCCAGCTGCATGGTTATGCCGGTGCTGTCCGGGCGCAGGGTGCGGTTTGCGCCATAGAGCACTGCATCGGTAGAGCCTTTGGTGGTGAACGCCCCAACCGTGGCCCCGATCTTGTCGCGCCAGTAATACGAGGCGTCGGCGCGCACATCGTCGAGATAATTATTGGGCTGTGCGGCATTACCCAGCGCCGCCGAGGCCAGGAAATTCTGGTCTTCATGCGTGTAGCGCGCATTCAGGCTCAACGTATCGCCATTCTCACGGGCGAGCTGATAGGAGGCATCCACCCCGTAATCGGTGTAACGGTCGGTGTAGCCGGTGGTCTGGTCCAGCCCCGGATTGATGTGCGCACTGAACCCGAAGGCACCGACTTCGAACGTCTTTTCGTTGCTCGTCAGCTGGTATGCGATCCGGCCATAAGGCGCGACACCATGGATGCTGCCCGGCGCGGTCGGATCCTGACCCAGATCGCCAATGGTATTCGAGCCGGGATTGAAATAGCCGCCCCCCTCGATATAGAATTTATCCGCGATCCAGGCATAGGCTGAGACTCCGACGGCCTTTTGCGCCAACGCACCCGCCAGAATCGGCGCGGTTGCTGGCACGGGTGAGTAAGACGAAGACGTATAGGGGAATCCCCAGGCTGGCGTCGTGTTCCACACATCCTGAACGGTGGGTGAGTTGTTTACGGTCAAGCCCAGTACAGCATCGGAACCGCCGATATTGGCGGTGGTCACCGCACGCAAATCGGTGTTGTCCCAAGTGAATTGCTTGCTGATCCCATTATAGGTGACCTGCACAAAGCCCCCAAAATGCTGGTTGATTCCACCGGCCAGAAACATGCTGACCTGATCGAGCTTGACATTGTCATTGGCTTTCAACGCTTGCGCTGAATCCGGCGACTGATCGGTCTTGGTATGCGTGTAGGACGCGACCGCGAACGCCGAAAGCGGCACATTGAACTTCTTGGTGCGCAACGTATAGCCACGCAGCTTGAATTCGCGCCCGAACGGCTTGAGCTGCGGGCCGAACCCGCCAACATGGCAGGCAGTGCAGGGCATCCCCGTTTGTGCCGAAAAGGCAGGAATAGCATCAGCCCTGGATGCGAAAATTAAAAGTGCTACAAATCCGAGCAGCAGCGAAAGGATGTGTTTCATATTCCGGTCCTCACTTTCGGACCAGATATAAGGCCAACATGTGACACTCTGCATTCCGTATATATACTGAAGTAATAATATTTCATGCGATGAAGCCCCGCATCGACAAACGCCGCTGGACTTCATATCAAATATATATGATATGATAATATGTGCATGTGTATGATTCCCGGCTCAACGGGATCATCGGTACACATCATGCAGAATAAAGGCCGATAATCGGCGACAGAGAGAGGATATGCCATGAAAAAGACATTGGTGCCCTATATAGCGAGTGCGATCGGTTTTGTAATCGTCAGTGCAACACCCGCCTTTGCGGACGATCTGGTGGGCAGCTACAAGCGCCCGAACGGCGATCTGGTTGCAGTAACCGAAACCAACGGTCAGCTTTATTGCAGCATCACCAAGGGATCTCGCCCTGGTTTTGAAATGTGCCACGGCATGACGTCGCAAAGCGACGGAAGCTGGCAGGGCGCCAAGATGAAACACCCCAGTATGCCCGGTTTCATGACCTTTAACGGCACAGTTACACACGACGCCAAAACGCTCACCATCAAGGCAACGAATCAGAACAACTACATGCAGGTGGAGATATCTCAGTGATTGATGATCAGGGTGACATTGGAAAGGACGCTGTGATGGCGACCACTCAGATTACGATCCCACTGGATATTCCCGAGGTCA
>JAGWQR010000203.1 GCA_028869975.1 Alphaproteobacteria bacterium
CGCGCGATCAGGTCAGCGCGCGACCACACCTCGCTCCAGTCGGTGCGGGTGGGGATGTCATCAAGAAAGCGGATCGAGGGGTCCCAAAGCTGCTGCCCAGTCAGCCGCTGGATGCCGTTGATGATGGGGTTGCGCAAGGAGAGCAGGATAAAGCCGATCACCAGCCCGGCGAGTGTGCCGATCGTCCCCACGGCCATCCCGATCGAGATGAAAATGCGCAATATGCTCCGCCGGCTGGCCCCCATTGTGCGCAGCACCGCAATATCGCGCATTTTGGCGCGCACCAGCATGATGAGCGACGAGATGATATTGAACATGGCCACAATGATAATGAGGGTCACCACGATGAACATGCCGACCCGATCCACCGCCAGCGCCTTGAACAGAGCCTGATTGGTCGAGCGCCAGTCGGAAATCACTGCGCGGCCCGCAATCCTGGCCTGCAACGGTGCGAGAATGGTGCCCACCCGATCAGGATCAACCGTGTTGACCTTGACCATCTGCACCGCATCCCCCAGCAGCAGCAGGTTCTGGGCATCCCGCATCGGCATAATGACATAGGCTTTGTCAAAATCATAAATGCCCACACGGAAAATAGCCGAAACATGCACGCTGATGATTTTGGGCACAGTGCCGAACGGGGTACTCTCCCCCGCCGGGTTGACGATGCTGATGGTTGAGCCGAGCGATGCACCGAGTTCATTGGCGAGTTCATCGCCGATCGCCACATTGCCCGAGCCGGGCGTGAGTTCGTCGAGCGCACCGTGCAGATTCTTGTTGTTCAGCTCCCGATTAGCGCGGATGTCAGCCACATCCATACCGCGCAACAATATCCCTTCCACCCGGCCCCCATTGCTCGCCATTAGTGGCTGTTCAATGAGCGGCGTGGCGGAGGTGACGCCGGGCGTCGCGCGCGCCTCTTGCACAATCGCCTGCCAGCCATCCAACCGGCCATCATAGCCCTGGATCACGGCATGGCCATTGAGCCCGACAAAACGATCAAATAATTCGGCACGGAATCCGTTCATCACACTCATGATGACAATGAGTGCGGCTACGCCAATCGTCACCGCGAACAGGCTAAACCCCGCCACAATCGCGATAAACGCCTCGCCGCGCCCAGGGAGCAGATAGCGGCGGACAAACAGGCGTTCAAAGCGGGTGAGCAGCATATTTTCAGCCCTAATCATGCTTCCTGCCGCTGTCCACTGTTCAGCAACTGTTGCAGATTCAACACAAGCCGCTTCAAAATACCTATATTTCATCTGTCATGGATGACATATATTTTCGTGGCCGTTACTGCACACCTACTGAATCATGAGCGAGTAGGCTGCGGTTTAGGGAGTGCACGTCGGGAACGCACACAAGTTGCGACCGGTGAATGGACGGATTTGGGGAACACATGTCGTCACACAGAGGCCCGGGCCAATCGGCCCGGGCCTTTTGTTGTTTCGGCCTCTTTCATGAGGCAGGGACAAGCTGGCTTGGCGCTGCCCAATAAAAAATATATTTACACCAAATTACTCGGCTTTAATTTGCGCTGGCTTGCGGCCCTTTGCCGTGCGAAAGGAGAAGCATGGACTGGGCCAACACGCTATCGGGCCTGATTGTAGGCTTGCTGATCGGCATGACAGGCGTCGGTGGTGGCTCGTTGATGGCGCCGCTCCTGATTTTTTTTGGCTATCCGCCGATGACAGCCGTCGGCACCGATCTCTGGTTCGCAGGCCTCACCAAATGCTTTGGCGGCTATGTCCATCACCGACAGGGCAGCGTTGACCGGCAGGTGCTGCGTAGACTTCTGATTGGCAGTATCCCGGCAGCAATCGTCACGCTGCTGATCATGCGATGGATTGGCGCAGCACAGATCAAGAAAGGTGTCATGCTCAATGCGCTGGGCGTGGTGCTGATCCTTACTGCTTTCGCGACTCTGTTCCGCACACATCTTGTGCGCTGGAGCCACCATTACCAGCGCGCGCATGGGCATGATGCCCCACTCAATGTCCAGACACCGCTTACGATCCTGGCTGGCATGTTTCTCGGTACGATGGTGACGTTGACTTCGGTCGGTGCGGGGGCTCTGGGCGTGACTTTGGTCTACGCGCTCTATCCGCTGCGCATGAAAACGGCGATACTGGTCGCAACCGACATAATGCACGCCATTCCGCTTACCCTGATTGCCGGTATCGGCTATATGCTGCTGGGCGCGCCTGTGCGTCCGGTGCCGGGTCATTTTATGCTGGGCAATGTTGATGCGACGCTGCTCTGGCAACTTCTGATCGGTTCGGTACCTGGCATAGTCTCCGGCGCGATGCTGACCCGTTACATCCCTGAGCAAGGGCTGCGGACCGTGCTGGCGCTGATGCTGCTAGGCGTTGGTTTTTTCATGATCTGGCCGTTACATTGATGCTGCCTGCTGGGTTTGATCTTTCTGCTTTTGTAAAGGCAACGCTCGAAGAGGACGTTGGCAGCGGCGATGTAACATCGACCGCGGTCGTTCCTGTGGATATGCGATTTTCGGCGCATATGCGCGCGCGTGAAGTAATGGTGGTAGCGGGCTTGGGCGTAGCGGCGGCGTTCTTTAATGCGCTTGATCCGGATGCGCAGATCGAGATTTTGGCGGATGAAGGCGCGCCTGTGGCCGTTGGCGCAACCCTGATGACGATCAACGGCAAGGCGCGCGCGCTGCTCACCGCCGAACGTGCCGCTCTCAACACGGTGCAGCATCTTTCCGGGATCGC
>JAGWQR010000020.1 GCA_028869975.1 Alphaproteobacteria bacterium
ACCTTGAGCGGCGGCAGCTTGGGTGGTTGCGGCACAATCGCGCGCCCACCCAGCTTGAACACCAGCAACCGCCCTTCGTTGGCGTGGGTATAAGCGGCAGCATAGCGCGGCACATAGGGGTAGCCGCCCCCACCCCATGCCGCCATCACCGCGATATATTGCACACCCTTAACGCTATATGTCATCGGCGCGGCCAGGATCGAGGTGCCGGTTTCAATCGCCTTGATCAGATGGCCATTGCGTGCATCGAACACGCGCAACTGTCCGGCGAGATTACCCTGCACGATTATGCCGCCCGCTGTGGCGAGCGCGCCGCCCCTGTCCTGCCAGCCCGCCGTCGGCACCGACCATATGGTCTTGCCGGTCAATGGATCAAGCGCGCGCAGTTCCGCGCCGCCCGGATTTTTGAGCACCTCTTGCCAGGCGGGCAGCGCCTTCACCGTGTCGCGCACGGGCGGCGGCAGCGTGCCCATCGCCTCTTTCAGCATCGGCGTGAAGATGAGCGCGGCATCGGTATTCAGCCCCTTGGGCGCATAATCCTTCGGCCCCGGCGGCACGAACATGAGGTTGCCCATATCCTGAATCGAGCCAAACCAGAGCCGGTTGACCGGATCATAGGCGCCTGGCATCCAGTTGCGCGCCCCCGGTGTGGCGGGGAAGACGATCTTCGGTCCGGTCGAGATATCGGCCGCCGGATCGAGTGCGGGTTCGCCGGTTTTGGGGTCAATCCCTGATGTCCAGTTAACGCGCACCAGCCTGTTGGCGCGCAGCACATGGCCGTTGCGCCGGTCGATCACATACATGAAGCCGTTCTTGGGCGCGTGCAGCACCACCGGCGTGTCTGTGCCATCGACCTGCATGTGCGTCAGGATCATCGGTGCGCAGGCATCATAATCCCATTGGTCGGAAGGGCTTTCCTGATAATACCATTTCAAGCGCCCAGTTTTGGCGTCGAGCGCGACAAGCGACGAGGCATAGAGATTATGCCCGCCCTTGGGCGAGCGTCCGCTCTCGGCATAAGGCTCAGCATTGCCGGTGCCGATCAGGACCAGCCCGGTCTCGGCATCATAATTGATCGCATCCCAGGGCGATCCTCCCGCACCCTTGTCCCAGCGGCTGTCCGTGTCCCAGGTTTTGAGCGCGGCGTCCAGATCAGGATGGTCCTGCGGCCCGAGTTTGGGATCGCGCGGCACAATGTGGAAGCGCCATTTGAGCGCACCGGTCTCGCGATCATAAGCGCTGACATAGCCGCGCGCATCATAGTCCGAGCCTGCATTGCCGATGATGACGAGATCGCCCGCCACCTCCGGTGCGCCGGTGGAGCTGATCCCCCGGCTATGGTCATCGATGGTATCGATCTTCCATGCGACAGCGCCTGTGCGCGCGTCGAGCGCGTAAAGCATGCCATCGAGCGCTGCGACATAAACGTGCCTGTTTGCGACGGCGACGCCGCGATTGACATCATCACAGCAGACAAAACGCGTGATCTGCAAATCAACCGGGGGGTCAAATTCCCACAGCTTGCGCCCCGTTGCGGCATCGAACGCATAGGCGCGTCCTGCCACGCCCGAGGTATACATCACGCCATCCGCCACAATCGGCGTCGCTTCCAGCCCGCGATTGGTGCCGAGCTGCGCTTCCCACGCCAGTCCGAGGCGCGCCGCGCTTTGCGTGTTGATCTGGGTCAGTTCCGAATAGTGCGATTTTCCCGCATCATTGCCCACAGTGGGCCAATCGACGTTGCTTGCACTTGGACTCGGCGCCGGTGTGGCCCCAAGCGCAACCAGCGCAGCACAAGCAATCAGTCGCCTCACGCCGCGTCCCAGGGACTTGGCATATGATAGGGCACGCTGATGAAGTTCGCCTCGATCTGCTCGATCATGCCATGGTCTATCTTGAACAGTTCGCCGAGATAGAAGCTGTGCGGGCGGCGGATCGGGCTGACATGCGTGCTGCCATCGGTCCAGCTATATTCCCCCAACCGCCCCGAATGATCGATGAAGCCGAACGCCAGCACCAGTCCGCGTTCTTCGTCGATCAGCGGGAAGCGGCGCGCCCGCAGCCGGTCATCATAGCGGTAAATGCCGAGCCTGAACTGCTCCTCGCAGCCGAAACGGGCCGAAGGGATGAAGTTGAAATCTGGATTGTTGGTGGTTTGCACACCATTTTCCACCCGGTTGCAATCGGGCGCGAATGTGGTGCGGATATGGCCATCGTTGAGCTGGAGCGTCTCGAAATAACCATTTGCCAGTCGCTGCAGCTCTGCACGCGGGCTGGGCGCCTGTACATTCGCTTCCAGGATCGGCTTGGTCCAGAAGCGTTTGCCGGGGAGCGTCATACCATATTCGCTGTCGCGCACGATCACTTGTTCCACCTCGGCAATGCGGCCCGCCGCATTCACCTTCAGCCGAAGAGTGAACGCCGATTCCTCGTGCGGCTCGATCACAGTGCCGAAATAGCCGACCTGACCGCTTTTCGGATCGGCGAAGCGCAGCCGGTAGCTGCCGATCTTCTCTATCGTGTTCCATACCCCATCACCGAGGGCGAGCATAACGTTGTTCTCGGAAAGGCGCACATCCTTCGCCCAGTCCACCCGTGCCGGGTTCTTTGCCGCCAGTGCCGCCAGATAGGCATCGAGCACGCCGTAGAGCGCAGTGCGATTCATGACATCCATCTCTCTTGATTCTCCTGTGCGAAAGATTGTATGCAATACTAACAAATGATACAATAGGAGAATGTTGCGATGGCGCGCACGGGTCAGGAGGAAGCCAATCTGGCGCATGTGCTGGCGATGTATCGCAATGTCCTGATGGCGCTGGATAGCAGCCGGGTGGCGGAGTATATCCGGCCCGATTATATCCAGCACTCATCACTTGCCGAACCCGGCAGGCAGGCGCTCATGGATTGGCTGGATGCCCGCGCCAAGGATTCGCCCGATGCAGTGCAGACCATTCATCGCAGCTTTGCCGATGGTGACCATGTGATTGTCCATGTCCATGTCTCGCGCTGGAAAGGCGACCCCGGCTTTGCCGTAGTTGATATTTTCCGGCTGCAGGACGGCATGATCGCCGAGCACTGGGATGTGCTGCAAGAAGTGCCCACCGACCCGATCAACCCAAACGGAATGTTCTGATGAGAAGATATGCCCTCACTTTATTGCTCGCCGCTGCGTTTGGCACGTCAGCCGAGGCCAAATCCTGCCACTTGACTCCCAAGGTGATTGCCACGCGGTTCTTCCACACTTTCTATGACGAGCTGCAACCCCGTGCAGCGTTCATGCGCTGGGTTGCGCCCGATTATATCCAGCACAACCCGATTGCCGCCGATGGCCGCGACAACGCGATAAATGCGCTTGAACCCCTCTTCAAATCCGCGCCAGGGATGCATTACGAGATCAAGCGGATCATCGCCGACGGGCCGCTTGTCGCCGTGCACTCCTTCGCGCGCTTTTCACCATCCGATAAAGGCTCGGCGATTGTTGATATTGTGCGGGTGCAGGGATGTCATATCGTCGAGCATTGGGATGTGATCCAGCCGATGCCCGATAAATCCGCCAACCCGCACCCGATGTTCTGATCATGCGGTTCGCGGGCAAATCGGTCGTTATTCTTGGTGGCAATGCCGGAATTGGTGCGGCTGCGGCGCGCTTGTTTGCAGCGGAAGGCGCACGGATGGCGATCACCGGCCGCAATTCCGAGACGCTTAATGCTATGGCCGGTGAAACCGGCGCGGCGCACCAGGTTTGCGATATGGGCGATGTGGAAGCGTCGCGCGCGGTCATGGCGGTGATGGCGGAGGCGCTCGGCGGGATTGATGTCCTATTCGTCAATGCGGGGGTCGGTGGCTTCGCGCCGGTTCCCGAGATCAGCGAAGATTTCTGGGATGGCATCCATAACATCAACCTGCGCGGCGCGTTCTTCGCGATCCAATCCGCTTTGCCACACATGCGCGATAGCGGGAGCATCGTCGTCACCGGGTCGATCGGATCGATTAGCGCCGTGCCCGGTAATGCGGCGTATGCTGCCGCGAAAGCGGGATTGCGCGCGGTGGTGCGGATTCTCGCCGTCGAGCTGTTGGCGCGCAACATCCGAGTCAACATGGTCTCGCCCGGCCCGACCGACACTGAGATATTCAAGCGCGACGCCTCGCCTGAGCAGATCGCAAGCCTGCGTGAGTTTTTCAAGGCCGTGGTGCCGATGGGCCGGATGGGGGAGACGGAAGAAGTCGCCCGCGCCGCGCTCTTCCTCGCCAGCACTGACGCCAGCTTCATCAACGGCGTCGATCTCTATGTCGATGGCGGCTGCATTGAGTTAAAAAGCTGAGGGCATCCCGTCGATCAGGATGGTTTTGAGTTCGAGATAACCCATCAGGCCCTCGATCCCGCCCTCGCGGCCCACGCCCGATTGTTTGAACCCGCCAAAGGGCAGGCCAAAGTCCATCCGCAATCCATTTTGCCCGACCGCGCCGGTGCGGATACGCCGCGCAATCCGGTAGGCTTTGTCTGCGTCTTTGGTGAGCACCGAACCGTTGAGGCCGTAATGCGAGTCGTTCGCAATCCTGATCGCGTCCGCTTCATCGTCGCATGGGATCAGCACGAGGACGGGACCAAAAATCTCCTCCTGCGCTATGCTGCTGGCATTATCCACATTAGCGAACAGGGTCGGCTCGATGAAATAGCCGCTGTTCATGTGCGCGGGCCGTCCGCCGCCGCACACCAGAGTCGCAGTGCGCTTGCCTTCTGCAATATAGCTTTCGACGCGTTCCAGTTGCCGCTTCATGGCGAGAGGGCCAAGCTGGGCTTGCGGATCATCGCTATACCCGATTTTCACCTTGGCCATCTCGGCGGCGATGGCGGCGGCGAGTTCATCATGGCGATGGCGCGGAACAATGACGCGGCTGAGCATGGCGCAAACCTGCCCACTCATCATGCACAACGTGCCGGTGAGCAGTGGCGCCGCCTCTTCAATCGGGAAATCATCGCACAAGATTGCCGCCGACTTGCCACCGAGTTCGAGCGTGTAACGCGCAATCCGTTCACCGCATACGCTGGCGATGCGCTTACCCGCTAGAGTAGACCCGGTAAAGCTGACCTTGTCGATCCCAGGGTTGCAGACGAGATGGTCGCTTGCCTCACGGTGCCCGCACACCAGGTTGACGACGCCAGGAGGCACACCCGCCGCTTCCGCTGCCTCGGCAATGATATAGGCTTCCAACGGAGTTTCAGGCGAAGGCTTCATGATCACTGTGCAGCCTGCCGCGAGCGCGCTCACCACCTTGCTCAGCATGATGCCATAAGGCCCGTTCCACGGGGCGATGGCGGCGACGACCCCGACCGGCTCATAGGCGATCAGGCCGACGGCGGCACCAAAGCAAGGGCGCTGCTGGACAAACTCAAAGCCCTCTGCAGTGGTGATGATGCTATCCATCGTCATGGTTGCGCCCATGTGCATCGGGCCGGCGAAACTGGCGAGTCCACCCATCTGCGTGGTCCATGCGGCCGCCAGCTCCCCGGTACGGGTGTGGAGATGCGCGGACATTTGCTTGAGGATCGCGATACGCTCGTCCGGCTCCGTCTTCCCCCAATTGCCGTCATCGAAGGCAGCGCGCGCGGCGGCAACGGCGGCGTCCATATCAGCCTCGTCGGCCTCCGCGATCTGTGCCACCACCGCCTCGTTGTTCGGCGAAACGATGTCGATCATCCGGCCAGATTGCGCCGCGCGCCATGCGCCGCCAATCCAGACTTTGTCCGGATGCCGAACATTCACGCCTTGAGCAGCCATCCGGCCATTCCTTTCGTTCTGCCCGATTCCCAATCTTCGATATTGAGAATGATGTTTCTGCTCAGCCGCTCAAGAGCCTTGCAATCACGTGCATCGAGCGATCCCAGCAGGCTTTCGGCCACAGTGGCGACATGCGGGATCAGCTCACGATAGGCTTGCCAGCCCGCCGCGCTGAGTTGCACCGGCTTGCGCCGCCGGTCGGGACGCGAATCCACATATTCGACCCAGCCTTTTGCGTTCAGATCGGTCAGCGCACGGCTCACACCCATTGGCGCCAGGCCCATCATCACACTGATCTCCTGTCCAGCGCATGGCCCTTCACCAGCCAGGCACATGATAACTCGCAGCATGTTTGCGCTAATCCCATTGGGTAGGGCAACCCCCTCGATCATCGGACGAGAGATCAGACTCGCGAGCTTGAGCAACTGCGTGAGCAGCATCGTTTTGGTGGCCAGCGCCGCCAGCTTCGATTCGGGCGCATCCATGGAAGCGGTGATCGGGCAAGTGCCTTGAGGCATTGTATTTCCTGTTAACCTGGGGTGACTATTTCGCCAAAACCTATGCCATTTCCCAGAGGATTTGACAATCGCCAATGCTAACAAATGTTTGCACTTGCATCGTCATGAATTGTATGCCTTACTGACTATATCGGGTGGGAAAATTTATCAAATATTGTCCTGCACCGAAACGAACCGGCCTAAATGGCCTGAGGAGGGATGCGATGATATTTGTGACGAAGGGTTCCCCGTGCAAAGCGATATTGCTCATGACAGCATCTGTGGCCGCACTGGGGATGGCCGTGGCTCCGGCTTACGCGCAGGATAACCACACCGCCGGTGCCAACGCCGGCCAGGATATTAAAAAGACGAACGAAGTCGCCGACAACAGTGGTGACATCGTGGTAACCGCACAGTTCCGCAGGGAAAAGCTGCAAGATACACCTATCGCCATTACCGCCATCAACGCCGCCACCCTGGAAGCGCGCAACCAGACCAATCTGGTACAGATTGCCAACCAGGCACCGAGTGTCCAGCTTGTTGATCTTGGCGGCGCGTTCGGGCCAAGCATGTCGGCTTTTATCAGGGGCGTAGGGCAGGCCGACTTTGATCCTGCCCTTGAACCAGGCGTCGGCATGTATATTGATGATGTCTATTACGGTTCGCTGATGGGTTCCAATATGGATCTGGTCGATGTTGATCGGGTGGAAGTGCTGCGCGGGCCACAGGGCACGTTGTCGGGTCGGAACAGCGAAGGTGGATCGATCAAGATTTTCTCACAGAAGCCCGATGATACGACCAATGGCAATCTTGCCCTTACATATGGCTCGTTCAATGAAATTGATATTCGCGGCGGCGTGAATTTTACGCTGGTTCCGGACAATATCTATGTACGCATTTCGGGCGTTGGCCATAATCAGGATGGCTATGTGTCACGGGTCGATTATGGCTGTGCCTTTCCCAACAGTGGCATTCCCAGCCAGGCCGCTGCGAGTGGCCTTGGGTGCCAACTGGGCACCGAAGGCGGTCGCAGCTACGCAGGTGGGCGGATTGCAATTCGGTTTGCCAATCCGGAAAGCCCACTAGAGTTCAACTTTGCTGCGGATTACACCAAGGATAGTTCGGAAGTTGGTGCAACGACGCTGTTGCAGGTCAATTCAACCCTCGCCGCAGGCTGCGCGCTGTGCGCCGTGCAAGGGACTACCACCGGCACACCGATCTATCTCAACCCGCAATTCATTCCCACAAACCCTTATGTCAGCTACGCGACGTTTACAGATTCGCTAGGTGGGCGCAACTATGTCGCCAATCCGACGACACGCACCATCAACTATGGACTGTCGGGCACGATTGATCTGCGCTTGGGAGACAATCTCACATTGAAATCAATCTCTGCCTATCGCAATTTTGAAAGCCAGTGGGTTGAGGATAATGATACATCGCCGGCAAATGTTTCGCTGGGATTTGAACAGCTCTACCACCATCAATTCAGTGAAGAGATGCGTCTGAGTGGTGCGCTGGGGGCGAAAAAACTGGTGGAATGGACGCTGGGCGGATATTATTTTGAAGAGAAAACCACTTATCCCACGCATCAGGTTCTGAACTATGCTGGCGGGCTTGATTTCTACGGCAATGATCCGGTCAATGCCAATTCCAAGGCCGGTTTTCTCAATGCCGTTGTACACCTGGTCAAAGGGCTCGATGTAAACGCTGGCATCCGATATACGACCGAACAGAAAACATACAGCTATGTTCGCCTTGATCCCAATGGAAACCCCGCACCGCTGATCGGATCGGTCAACGGACAGTCCTCAACTTATAGTGGGGATCATTGGGATTGGCGGCTCAATGTAGATTATCATATCACATCTGACATCATGACTTATGCCTCGGTATCCACAGGATTCAAAGGCGGAGGAACAAACCCGCGCCCGTTCTTCGGCCCCAACCCATTCGGGCCGGGAACAAGCTGCGGCACCACGGCAGCGCCACAACCCAACTGTCAGTTGCAGACTTTCGGCCCGGAAACCATGACTGCCTATGAAATTGGTGCCAAAACCTCATTCCTCAACCATGCAATCACGCTTAATGTGGCCGGCTATATCAACGAGCAGAATGGTGTGCAGGGAACGCTGCTGAATTGCCCGCAATATTCCCCGCCCGGCCTGGGATTCCTATGCGCTTTGCCGGTCAATGCAGGTAACGCTGAAATAAAGGGCTTTGAGATCGAACCTGTACTGCGCCCCATCCGTGGCCTACAAATCGATGGTAGCTATAGTTACATTGATTTCAAATATAAAAATGTTAATCCTGCAACTGGCATAACGCCAAACACGGTTGTTCCAGGTATCCCACAGCATAGTACATGGAGTATTGGTGCTCAATATCTGTTTAATATTGGTGATCTTGGTAGCTTAACTCCACGAATTGACGGTTCTCATCAAGATTTTGAATACACTAACATTATCAATGCGCCCACAAACATTCTGCCGGGCCGAACGATATGGAATGCTCGGATTGTCTGGCAATCACCGAGTAAAACTTGGGAAATTTCCGGGGCTGTCGCCAATCTTGGCAATAAACTTTACTATACGAGCGTGTTTGATCTCTACGCAAGTGCTGGTTTTGTCTATGGAACGCCAGCCAGACCGCGCGAATGGTCGTTGACGGTGAAACGCAAGTTCTGATCTGTGTTCAAAGCAGGGTGATCTGGGGGGATCCTGTTTACATGATATGGGATGCCATCCGTGTGACGGATGGAGCAAGGGTCGGCGAAGATAATGCTTATAATTATATGGGATATGAGAGGATTTGAAGAATGAAACTCACGCTGCCGCCGCGCGTTTCCCCCTCCCAATTCGGCGTGGCTTTGAAGGCGTATGAGCGCATCGTTGGCGCGGACTGGGTGATGGCAACCGATGCCGACCGCGACGCCTATGCGGATATATATGCGCCCGGCCCGGAGAGCCAGTGGCCCGCGTCCGCTGCAGTCGCGCCTGCCAGTGTCGAGGAGGTGCGCGCAGTGGTGCGCCTCGCCAACGAGCATAAGACCCCGCTCTGGCCGATCGCGCGGGGCAAAAATCTGGGCTATGGTGCGTCAGCACCGCGCATGGCCGGTACAATCGTGCTCGATCTTTCGCGGCTCAACCGCATCCTCGAAGTAGATGACAAGCTCGGCTATTGCGTGGTCGAGCCGGGCGTCGGCTTCTTTGATCTCTATGATCATATCCAACGCGAGAAGCTCAATGTCTGGATGTCGGTGCCTGGCAACGCCTGGGGCTCCGTGATGGGCAATGCGCTAGATCATGGCATCGGCTACACCAATTATGGCCTGCACGCGCGCCAGATTTGCGGGATGGAGGTGGTGCTGCCCGATGGTGATCTGGTGCGCACCGGCATGGGCGCGATGACCGGCAATCCGTCGATGTATCTGTTCCCGCTCGGCTTTGGCCCGACCTGGGATTTGATGTTCACGCAGTCGAACCTCGGCATCGTGACCAAGATGGGCCTGTGGATGATGCCCGCACCCGAAACCTCGCTCAATCTGGAACTTGATATTCCGAATGAGGAGGACATCGGCTGGGTGATCGACACGCTTGCCCCGCTCAAAAATGGCGGTGTGGTTGATCAGTCAATCTTCATACCGTCCTGGCTGGGCAAGATGGTGCTGAAAGGCCAGCGCAAGGATTTCTGGGACAAGCCGAGCGCCATCCCTGAAACGCGTGTGCAGGAGCTGCTCAAGGAATACAAACTCGGCTATTGGCAGGTCAATGCGCGGCTTTATGGGGATGAGGCGATCAACCGGGCTAAGGCCGATGTCGTCAAGGCCGCGTTCAAACGCCATCTCGATGTGCCGATGCGCGAGGATTGGTGGCATCCGGGGGATGAGGTTGTCGCACTTGATCCGACGATGGGCATTCCCTCCGCCGTGCCGCTGCAAATGAGCGATTGGGTCGGCGGGCGCGGCGCGCATATGGGCTTTTCACCGGTGGTGCCCGCCAATGCGAAACATGTGCTGGATCAGCTCAAGCGCAGCCGCGCGATCATCGCCGCGCATGATGTTGATTTCTATGCAAGCTTCACGATCGGCGGGCGGTTCGCCAACAATATCAACATGCTGATGTATGATCGCGACAATGATGCACAGGTGGCCAATATCAAGAAACTGTTCAACGCACTGATCAGCGAGACGGCCAAGGCGGGCTATGGCGAATATCGCACGCATCTTGGCTGGATGGACCCGGTGGCATCCACGTTCGATTTCAACAATCATGCGCTGCGCCGCTTGAACGAAAAGGTGAAGGATGCGCTCGATCCGCACGGCATTCTCGCACCCGGCAAGCAGGGCGTCTGGCCCAGCGCGTACCGTGCGCAGGCAGGCAAGGGAAGTGTGGCATGAGGGGGATTTTGTATATGACCGGGCTGGCGATGGTGGCTAGCGCGGCGTTCGCCCAAGCCCCGGCCGGCAAGCCGCCGCTGCCGCCGTTCCTCAAATATCAGATGCGTGCACCAGCGCCCCCGGGTAACCGGCTTGTCAGCGGGCGCGATGGCGCAGCACTGTTCTCGAACAAGTGCGGCTATTGCCATCTTGTCGGGGGTATGGGCACCAACTTGCTCACCAAGTTGCGCGCGCCTGATCATCTCTCCGGCCTGCTCGCCGAGCGAACCGATCTCAAGCCCGACTATGTCAAATATGTGGTCCGCAACGGCTATCTCGCTATGCCGCGCATCAGCCGCGCTGAAGTGACCAACGCCGAGCTGGATGCGATTGCGCGCTATCTCGCGAAGGGCAACAAATGATGCTGACCCGGCGGATGATGATCAAAGCTGCGGGCACGGCGGCGGCGATTGCACCGATTGGGGTGGGAGCACACGGGCGTTCTGCCGCATTGATTGTGTATGACAGTCGCATTCCGCTGAGCCGGTTGCTGGCTTCGGGGAGCGGCGATGCCATCGACATCGCACCGCAACATGGCAGACTCTGGCGTGATTTGCGCTCGTCCAGTCCCCAGGGCCGCGTTGTCGGCGTCACCCGCTGGAGCGATTATGTCGTTGTGCGCGGTTGCCTTGAAGCCAGGGGCAAGCGCGTGCGGGCGGAGGTGCTGCGCGGCGACCTGATTCACTGGGAAATGGCCTGAGCTTTATTCGAAATAGGCGACACCGCGAAATTCCATCGACTTCCGCGTCATCGCATCCGCCCGCCCGACATCATGGAAGGCTGTGTGTGGCGCGCGCCAGGTGCGGCTATGATCGGAATCATGAAATTTGATCAGGATCACTTCATCGCGTGTCATATCGGGGAAATAATACCATTTATGATCGGGGGAATGGTGGAAGATGGTGGCCGCAACCATATCCTCCTCGCCCTCAATCGGCGCGAACAGCGCGTCGCCGGTGGGGATTACATCAACGTCAACCTTGGTGTTGCGCGTGCCCTCATCATCACGCACGCTGCGGCCATCGCAGAGCGCGAGCGGCCAGTTCTGGGGCGGATCGCTGAGCACACGCCACAATGAAAAGCAGATGAAGCGATTGTAGCCCGGCCCATCTGGCGCGTGCATCGCATACATCCGTTCTGCGACCATCCGCGCGGTTTTGGTGGTGAAATCGACATGCGCTTCGGCGGCAGGGGGCTGGATAGTGGCGCTGGTTGATCCCGATGACCGAATTTGGCCGCTCATCGGGATGACGCGGGTTGCTCCGGTCATTGTGCGTACTACATCGCCAACCTCGCGCGCATAATCGCCATCGGGGCCATAATTCGCTTCCCAATCACGGATGGCGCTTGTGTGATGGCCCAGCTCAAAGCCCTGCACGTCGAATTTGAATGGCTCTGCAGCCAGCCGCGCGTTGCGGATCGTCACATCATAGGGGGCGTAAACGCCGGTGTTATATTCCTCTCCAGGTGCCCAGAAGCGCCGGTTGATCCGTGAGGTCGGCACCAGATAATCGATGGTCGTGTGCACTTCATCCGCAGGTGGGGATGGCATGGCGTCCGCTCCTTTTTCTATATCGCCATCTTGCATTTTATTGCAGATTACGCAAGATAAAAGCTAACAAATGTTAGGATGAGATGCCATGAACACTTTTCCCCCGAACCCTTACTATACCGGCCTCAACACCCCGATTGGCGAGGAATATGATCTGGATGATCTGGTGGTCGAAGGCATCATCCCGGCAGAGATTGAGGGCACATTCTTTCGTGCCACGCCCGATCCGGCCTATCCCCCCTTCCTGCCTGACAATGCCGCTGCGCTTTCGGGCGATGGGATGATTTCGGCGCTGCGGATCAATGGCGGCAAGGCGCGCTTCTCGATGCGTTTTGTCGAGACCGCGCGGCATAAGGCGGAGAGGGACGCAGGTGCTGCGCTGTTCGGCATCTACCGCAATCCGTTCACCGACAAGCCCGAAGTAGCGGGGGTGGACCGCACCGTCGCCAACAC
>JAGWQR010000204.1 GCA_028869975.1 Alphaproteobacteria bacterium
ATGTTTCCGGGGCCGCTCGGCGTGTCGCTTGCCGGGCGGGCGCTGGAGGCAGGGATTTGGTCATGTGAGGCGACCACCATCCGCAATTTCGCCACCGACAAGCATCATACCGTCGATGATACGCCGGCAGGGGGTGGGGCGGGGATGGTGCTGAAGGCGGATGTGCTCGCCAGCGCGATTGATGGGATGACTCGATCGGGGCCCCTCCTCGCGCTCACGCCGCGCGGCAAGCCCATCACTCAGGCGCGCATTCGCGAGCTTGCCTCCGGCCCCGGCGTCACGCTGATCTGCGGGCGGTTTGAAGGCTTTGACGAGCGGATTTTCTCGGCGCGCAATGTTGAGGAAGTCTCGGTCGCCGACATCATCCTCTCGGGCGGCGAGCCTGCCGCGCTGATGATCCTTGATGCTTGCATTCGGCTGCTTCCCGATGTAATGGGCGCGGCTTCGAGTGGGGATGACGAATCGTTCGAGAATGGTTTGCTCGAATATCCGCACTACACCCGGCCCGCAGAGTGGGAAGGGCGTATGATCCCGCAAGTGTTGCGATCGGGGGATCATGCGAAAATCGCCGCCTGGCGGAAACAAAGGGCGGAAGAGGACACACGGTTACGCAGACCGGATCTTTGGGAGCGCCATGTCGGTGCTCGGGTTCAGCCTGCCTCTGGCGCGCAACGCGATGAAGAAGGATGAAACGGGGCCATGAACCTCATTCAAACGCTTGAGGCGGAGCAAATCGCCAAACTTTCGGATGGCAAGACCGTCCCCGAATTTCGCCCAGGTGACACGCTGCGCGTTGGCGTGCGCGTCGTTGAAGGCGAGCGCACCCGTGTGCAGAACTATGAAGGCGTGTGCATCGCCCGCTCGAACAAGGGCATGGGCAGCAATTTCACCGTGCGCAAGATTTCGTTCGGTGAGGGCGTCGAGCGTGTTTTCCCGCTCTACTCGCCGAACATCGACAGCATCACCGTGGTACGCAAGGGCGCTGTGCGGCGCGCCAAGCTCTATTATCTGCGCGAGCGGCGCGGCAAATCGGCGCGCATCGCCGAGCGTCGTGACACCATTATTACGGACAAAAAAGACTCGGAATAACCGGCTCGGATTTGTGCGCATAAAACAAACGGGCCGGGAGGAAACTTCCGGCCTTTTTCTTATGTTTTGAATGAGAAGGAATATAACAATGGGGTATCGTGTTGTTGTTGCCGGGGCGACCGGAAATGTTGGCCGCGAGATGCTCAACATCCTCGCCGAACGGGAGTTTCCGATCGATGAACTGGCGGCGGTAGCGTCGTCGCGCTCGCAGGGGGACGAGATTGAGTTTGGCGAAACCGGCAAGACGCTCAAAGTTCAGAATATTGAGCATTTTGACCCGGCTGGCTGGGACATTGCGCTGTTTGCGATCGGTTCAGACGCGACCAAAATCTACGCACCTAAATTCGCGGCGGCGGGTTGTGTGGTGATCGACAATTCGTCGCTCTATCGTATGGACCCGGATGTGCCGCTGATCGTGCCCGAAGTGAACCCGAACGCGATTGACGGCTATACCAAGCGCAACATCATCGCCAACCCGAATTGCTCGACCGCGCAGTTGGTGGTGGCGCTCAAGCCATTGCATGATCTCGCGCAGATCACCCGCGTGGTGGTTTCCACTTATCAGTCGGTCAGCGGCGCGGGCAAGGCGGGGATGGATGAGCTGTTCGAGCAATCGCGCAACATCTTTGTCGGCGATCCGGCGGAACCGAAAAAGTTCACCAAGCAGATTGCGTTCAATGTGATCCCGCACATCGACACATTCCTCGACGATGGTTCGACCAAGGAGGAATGGAAGATGGTGGTCGAGACCAAGAAAATCCTCGATCCCAAGATCAAAGTGATCGCGACCTGCGTGCGCGTGCCGGTGTTTGTCGGCCATTCGGAGGCGGTGCATCTTGAGTTTGCGAACGACATCACGACAAAACAGGCGCAGGCGGCGCTGCGCGAGGCACCAGGCGTCATGCTCGTCGACAAGCGCGAGGATGGTGGCTATGTCACGCCGATCGAGTGCGTGGGTGATTATGCGACCTTTGTCTCCCGTGTGCGCGAAGACTCTACAGTGGAGAATGGCCTGGCGCTTTGGTGCGTCAGCGATAATCTGCGCAAAGGCGCGGCGCTCAATGCAGTGCAGATAGCGGAATTGCTGGGCAGACGGCATCTTAAGAAGGGGTGAGGGTGGACGCGCAATTCTTCACCGCCCCGGACGACGTTCGGCTCGCCTATTACGAGGTCGGCGAGCCCGATGCTCGTCCGCTCTTGCTAATCCACGGGCTGTTCTCGAACGCGCTTACCAACTGGATCAAATACGGCCATGCCACGCTCTTGGCCGAGGCGGGGTTCCGGGTGATTATGCCCGATCTGCGCGCGCATGGGGGCTCCGCTGCGCCGCATGAGGTGAGGGCCTATCCGTCCGATATTTTGGCCAATGATGGCCTCGCATTGATCGCGCATCTGGCCTTGAGCGAATATGATCTGGGCGGCTTTTCGCTGGGCGCGCGTACGACCGTGCGGATGCTGATTGCGTGCGCGAGGCCCCGTCGTGTGATCATCGCCGGAATGGGCTTGCAGGGATTGCTGCATACCCATGCCCGCACCGATTTTTTCAAGCGCGTACTCGATCATCCAGGCAGCTTCGCGCGCGGCACGCCGGAATGGAGCGCCGAGGCGTTTCTGAAAACCAGCAAAGGCGATGCGAATGCGCTGCGGTTATTGCTCGACAGCTTTGCCGATTCGACGCGAGAGGAAATTGCAGGCATCACCGCGCCATGTGGCATCATCTGCGGCGATCAGGACAATGACAATGGCTCGGCAGCGGAGCTTGCGGCGGTGCTCCCCGACGCACATTTCACCCAAATCCCCGGCACACATATGGGCTGTGTGGTGCGGCGCGAGCTGGGCGAAGCGATCCGTGATTTTCTGCTGGCCTAGCCGGTGCTAAATTCCCGCATACCATTCATAATCGATATCATCTTCCCAGAAGCCGCCCTTGCCCTGGCCGATACTCTTAAGGCTATCGACCGCTTCCACCCGCATCACATATTTGGCTTGTTTGTAGCCCAGCTGCCGTTCGACGCGCAGCCGCAGTGGCGCGCCATTTTTAACAGGCAATGGCTGGTCGTTGATTCCCCAGGCAAGGATAGTTTGCGGATGGAAAGCATCGAGCATGTCGATCGATTCATAATAGGCGGTGCCACCAAAATCATCTGCGCAATGGAATACGATATATTTGGCCGAAGATCTTACATTCGCGCGCTGAAGGATGAAGCTGAGCGGCACCCCGGTCCATTTGGCAATCGCCGTCCAGCCTTCCACGCAATTATGTGCGGTGATCTGGCTGCGCGTCGGCATCTCGCGCAGGTCAGCAAGCGATAAGTCAAGCGGGGTATCGACCAGCCCATCGACGCGCAGCACCCAGTTGACGAAATTCTGCGCAAGCTGGGTGGCATAATCCGCCGAGGCGGGCATGGTGTTGCCGTTCGAGCGGAAGCGCGGTGACATCTGATCGGGCCGGAATTCCGGGGCGAGCGCCATTCGGCTGGAGAGCGAGCGCTGGACATTATAGGTCAGCTTCTCGCCGGTATCGAGGATCGAAGTGCCGGTTGCGCTGCCACCGATTTTCTCGCATCCCGTGAGCAGCAGGCCGGATGTGACACTCCCACCAATCAACAGCTTGCGGCGCGTGAAGTGCAAACGGCGCTGGCTGATGTTGATCCGGTTGCCATTCATGTCTGTTGCTCCCCGCGCTCTTTTGGCAGGCGGAATTTGCCCGTAATCATCGAGCGGATTTCGTTGAACGGCCCAGCCAGCACCACCATGATGAGGTGGATGAGGATGAACGCGACAATCAGGCTCATCCCGATGAAATGGATCGAGCGCGCGCTCGCCCGTCCACCGAAGAGTGTATAGAGCCATGGCCACGCCGCCACCCAGCCTGGCGAAAGAGTGAGACCAGAGAGAATCATCAACGGGATCAGTCCGCAAATCACGCCGAGATAGCTGATTTTTTGAAGGATATTATGGTGCAGCGCTGCCGCGCCGGTGGGGAACCGTAGCCGGGCATGATCGGCAATATCCTGCAAGATATGTTTTGGCGCAAGCTCGGCGCGGGTCGGGGCAAGGTCGCGGCTCAGATGCCGATTGAGCAAGCTCCATATGAAATAGAGCAGCCATGGCACCATCAGCACCCAGGCAAAGAACAAATGCCATCGTCGCGCCTTGGCAAGATCATAGTCACCTGGAAGGGTTATCCAGTGCGGAAAGGCGTGTGCATCCGGCATACCATCAGTTCCGGTGGAGATACCGAACACCCCCGTCGTCGGGATGGTGAGCGGACCGATCCGCACCCAGCCATGCGTACCATCGGACCCAATATCGAGCCATGATCCATCATAATTAGCGCCATATTGCCCCCAGTAAAGGTGCGGATGCGCGTTGAAGATCATCAACCCCGAACCAATCATCGTAAAAATCGTGAAGGCGTTGAGCCAGTGCCACAGCCGCGTCGATAGGCGGTGGCGCTTCACCAGATCGCCGCCCATAGGGTTGGCACTGCGTTCAGCATTGGGTTCGGTTGACACATTCATTTTCAGGCTCCCGTGTGCTAATACGCGGGCAACTCTTGTTTTGTTACGCTTTACTCAAATTCCCAGGCTTTTTCGCCATGCGTGGAGGTATCAAGCCCGCGTGCCTCATCTTCTGCGCTTACCCGCATCGGCAGCGCCAGAGTGAGGCCATAGCCTATCGCAAATGTTACAAATGCAGCCCATAACACGACAACCCCGGTCGCAAAAGCCTGTGCACCGAGCATCGTCGCCATTGAAGTGCCTCGATCAAAGCCCCCGCCCCCGAAATGGCTATCCACAAAAACTGGGAATGTCAGTGCGCCGATAATACCGCCGACCCCATGGATTGCAAAAATATTGCCCGGATCATCAAGCAGAAAGCGGCGTTCGAACTGCGTGATAACGAGCTGACAGGCAAGCCCGCCGATCAGTCCCAGCAGGAGTGCGCCGCCGGGCGCTACATAGCCGACACCCGCACCGATTGCGGCCAGCCCGGAGAGCATCCCCTGTGTCATGAGACGGGCAGAAAGCGGTTGGCGGTGCAAGGCTGCTACCAGCGATGCGCCGATTATGCCTGCGCTCAAAGCGGAGAATGCATTAATCAGTGCCGAAGAAGCTGCATCATTCGCTTCAAATGCGATGCCCCCATAAACAGCGAATTGTGCGACAGCCAGTAATAGGCTGCCGACAATCATCAGCATGGGTGATGACGCCGGCGTTGCCGGGGTGGCACGACTATTTCGCCCTTTCAGCATCAACGCAACCGCCAGAGCAGAGACGCCCGCCATGGTATGCACGACAAGGCCTCCTCCAGAATCGACCCCACCTGAAGCGGCAAGCCAGCCATCCGCAAACAGCCAGTGCGCCACTGGCGCATAGCCCGCCAGCACCCAGAGTGGCACGAAAGCCATCATCCATGCCAGGCGTACACGCTCGGCCCATACGCCTGTCAGCAGCAGAGGCGCAAACAGCGCGACTGAGAACTGAAATATTACAAAACTACTTTCGGGAATCGTGAGATCAATGCGCAATTCACTCAAATTATTCAGTAAAAAGTTGCGCGCGCCACCCAGCCAGCTTGTCCCCGAGGGGGCATCCGGTGTGCCGACATCAAAGGCCAGACTATAGCCCAGAATGATCCAGACGATGCACGTCAGCGCTACAACCAGTACCGCTTGGACAGAAACCGAAACGCTGTTGCGGCTGCGCACAAGTGAACCCACACGCAAGACGGTGCCGCTCATGACCGCAGACAGGACTAGCAGGGTGCAGGCGAGCACCCATGCGGTGTCGCCGCTATCTGTCAAAGGAACTGTGCTCAGCGGCTCACCCGGCGCGCCCGCACCCGCCTGTGCCCAAAGGGGGGGGGCAACCATTCCAAGCATGATTGCCGGATATTTGAGAAATTTCAGCATGATTACTCCGCCCACACAACTGCACCAACTGCTTCGCAAGATACTTGCCCTGCTGTCAAGTATTTGGCATGTGACCGCGTATGGATGTGAAGCGTACCGGACTGCCTTTTGTGGCGTGCATGAGTCTACTGGCCCAGCCATTGTACAGTGCGCCAGTCGATAAGGCATATTGGGCATCGATAGCGGTCACACGAGCGATGATGCGTGCAGGGCCGGGGCGCAGCTTTCCAGCGTTGTGGGAATATCGGCGACAGGATCTTCCGGTCAAGGTGGTGCAGACCTACCAGGATTGGCGCAAGGTCGATGATCCCGATGGTGCCAGCGGGTGGTTGCAGGCGCATTTACTCTCTCCGGTGCGGACCGCTATCGTGCGCGGAGGCGAGCCGCGGGAACTGCACCAAACTCCGGATGCCGATGCGCCAGTCAACTGGCGCGTCGAAGCGGGCGTCGTGGGCCGGATTAGCCAGTGCAATGTGGGCTGGTGCCGGTTTGATGTCCATGGCCGCAATGGCTATATCCAGATTATCGAACTCTGGGGCGTGGAATAATCGCTTATACTTCGCGCAGCCGGGGCATGATTTCAACAAAATTGCATGGGACGTGGCGGCTGTCGAGCTGATGGACCAATATGCCGTTCCAGCCATCCCTGACCGCGCCAGTTGAACCGGGGAGTGCAAAAATATAGGTGCCGTCTACCATGCGCGCACATGCCCGCGATTGGATGGTCGAAGTGTGCACGCTCTGATAGGAAAGCCAGCGGAACAATTCACCGAATCCCGGAATATCCTTGCCGCCCAGACTGGTCAGCGCTTCGGGTGTCACGTCGCGTCCGGTGACGCCGGTCCCGCCGGTGCTGATGATGCAGTCGATTGTGCGATCGGCGATCCAGTTTCGCAACTGGACAATTATGGCATTAATATCATCCGTTACGAGGGCGCGCGCAACAAGCCTGTGGCCTGCGGTATTGAGCAACTCGACCAGTGCATCGCCCGACTTGTCTTCTGCAAAACTGCGTGTGTCTGAGATGGTCAGTACGGCAATCCGCACCGGAATGAAGCTTCTCTGTGTATCAATTGCCACGGTCTATCTGGCGCTGGCAAGATGTGTAACCTGGTCAATGCGCACGGCTACAGCCCCGTGCATGCTTGGAAATTTGGGCCACATACCTTGTGCCAATGCATTCAAGCTTTGCATATGCGAGCCGTTTTCCATTTCGTACATCCAGTAATTGCGCAGTACTGTCGTCACATATTCGCGCGTTTCCCAATAGGGAATCGATTCAATATAGAGCAACGGATCCGCGCCATTGTCGGTCGCTTTAAGGTTCCAGGTACCGATCGGTGTCGTTCCGGCGTCATAAGCAGCAATCACTTTGGGCAAAAATCCTTCTGTTTCGGGGGCGTCACGGTATTTTTCGATGACATACTGGCCTATCGTCAGGTTGGTTGATGGATTGTAGAGCGAATCGAGGACAAGCCCCTTATGCCGCGCGATAAGCGCCGCCGTGCCTGGCATCACCTGCATCAAACCTCGCGCTCCGGCGGCGCTCGTCACGTTGGTCTGGAAGCGCGATTCCTGGAGGATATGCGCAAAAGCAAGGAAACGATCAATTCGCCAGCCGCCCTGCGGCACCCACGTATCCGGACTGGGATAACGTGCGGCAGTAGAGGCCACTGCGCCCATAGGCCCGTTGTGCGCCAGCCAAAGCTGCGTAGCGGGCAGGTTCATCTGTCCTGAAAGGAGCGCTAAAGCCGTGTGATCCTGACGATCTCCTATTCTGGCCTGATGGCGAATGAACTCATCGGCCAGATGATTTTCGCCAATCTCGGCCAGCGCCAGTGCGGCACGCACATTGGGCAAAGCCTCGACGCCGGGGATGCGGGCAAGCGTCGGATCGTCAACCGGTGTGAAGCGCTCGCCAAGCTGTCCCTGCGCAAGCAGACCGTAAAATGTTTCAGATTTGCTGGCTGCCGCCCTGAGATATTCGGCAACGGCATGAGGCGCTTGCGCGTTGAGGGCCGCGCGTGCCGCCCAGAAATAGCCAGCTGCGACAAGTTCGGCATTATGCGCACGCTGCGCCGTGGAGATGAAATTGCTGGCGGCGCCCCGGTAATCATGCTGCCGCCACGCCGCCAAGCCGGCGATCCAGTCCGATTGCGCGGCCCACTCGCCGGTACCATCATGGGCCTTGGCCGCCAGAGCACGCGCGGCGCTGTCATTCCCGGTTAGAAAATAAGACCAGGCAATACGCTGGCGCATTTCAGTGAGCGTATCACTGTTGAGCGCGCTGCTGTTGGTATCAAGATATGATTCAGCAAGCGCGGGCTGATCATTTTTTATATCACCGATGATGGTGCCGGCCACACCGGATCGCGCGGCATCTTCAGCCGCTTCGGTATGACCACGGTGCGGCGCAGCGCCGAGCCATGCCATATCCTGTTCAGGCGGAAGGGCCGGCAGGCTGGTGGCTCCGCGCAATGTGGCCAGGTGCTCCAGCGCCGCACCCTCCGGAAGCTCAGGTGCGGAGGCGAGCAGAGCGAGGATACTGTCAAGTGTGGCCTTGGGGGAACCTTTGGCTAGTATGATTTCAGCGCGGGCCACATTGTGCAACGGCCCCTCGGGCATGGCCGAGAGCGCATTTATTGCAGCCGCATAACGATGTTGATGAATGTCAGCAAACACTTCATGATAGAGCGTGCGCGCATTCGGGCCCAGTTGCGGTGGCAGTTTGCGCAACGCCAGCGGGGCTGCCTCTGCGTATGAACTTAAGATACCCGATCCAGCGACGCCTGTCATGAACAAAGCCAGCGACGCGATAATTGCTTTCACCTTCACACCATTAATCCTCAAACAGTCGTTTCATGTCGGCCCAGACTTCCGCCTTGCGTTTGGGCACGGCGTGCAACACCTGCGCATGAAGCGTTGCTATGGTGCGTATATTCAGTCCGATATGGTTAAAGTTATGTAAACGTCCGCTTGCTTCCCGAACATTCATGCCCAAAATAGCACGGGCTGGCGCATCGCCCATCAGCCATAGCCGTTGTGGGCGCACAAGCGCTACATGATGTTTGATGAGAGCGAAGCGTGCGCTATCGTTATTTTCGCCGTTCTGACCCTGCACAAAACGTGACAAATTTAAGGGCGCAAGCCAGATTTTGCCGCGATCAAGCTGCATTGCAGCAAGCATCCGATCAAACATTTCACCAGCCGGACCGGAAAGCAGGCGCTTGTTCGCAATGTCCTCCGCTTCGGGCATATCGACTAGCACCATCAGCGCGGCGGTCGCATCTCCTGCAGGCAGAATCCGTTCCGAAGGCGGGCCGGCGCCGGGAACCTGCGGTGCGGACGCCAGCCACTGCATGAAATCGCTCAGAATTTCGGGAAAATCAACTGTCAATGGCTCTGAATCAGGTGTCGGACCCACATGCTTTGCCACGCGGTGTTCGAGCCAGTTGCAAGGTGTTTCCGCGACCCATTCATGTACACCGGCTTCGCCCCACCAGGCATATGCGACTGCCCTCGAATCTCCGGCTGTTTCTGTAAAATTAAAATCACGCATCGTGTATCTAGAGTCAGGAGTTTTCGTCTACGTCAACCATGGTTGCAAACCGAACGGACAAGGCGTTAAGGAGGCACGATAAGACGAGATTTGGCGAGACAAATAAGGGACAAGGAGCATGAGCGAGCGGGAATCGATGGACTATGATGTCGTTATCGTGGGCGGCGGGCCGGCCGGGCTCGCGGCCGCGATCCGGCTCAAGCAACTCAGCGCCGACACCAGCGTCTGCATCCTCGAAAAGGGATCGGAAATCGGCGCGCACATCCTTTCCGGCGCGGTGGTTGACCCGAGGGCACTCGATGAGCTGCTACCCGACTGGCGCGAGCAAGGCTGTCCGCTGGCCGACACGCCCGTCACCGATAACTGGCATTGGGTGCTTTCGAAGAAAGGCAAAATGTCGATCCCGCATTGGCCGATGCCGCCGCTGATGAGCAACAAGGGCTGTTATACCGGCTCGCTCGGCAATCTGTGCCGTTGGCTGGCGGAGCAGGCGGAAGGGCTGGGCGTGGAGATTTTCCCGGGCTTTCCGGCGGCGGAAATCCTGTATGATGATGCGGGCGCAGTGAAAGGGGTGGCAACCGGCGATATGGGCGTGGCGCGTGATGGCTCGCACAAAGCCGATTATCAGTCCGGCATGGAGCTTCACGCCAAATATACATTGTTAGCAGAGGGTGCGCGAGGACACCTCACAAAACAGTTGAAGAAAAAATTAGCGCTTGATGCTGACTGCCAGCCGCAAATCTACGGGCTTGGGATCAAGGAACTATGGGACATCGACCCCGCCAGACATGTGCCCGGCCGGGTGATCCACACGCAGGGCTGGCCGCTCTCGACAAGCGGCACCAATGGTGGCGGTTTCCTGTATCATCAGGCGAATAATCAGGTCGCGCTCGGCTTCGTCACCTGGCTTAATTACGCCAATCCTTATGTGTCACCATTTGAGGAACTCCAGCGCTGGAAGCAGCACCCGGAAATCCGGGCGATCCTCGAAGGCGGCAAACGTGTGTCTTACGGAGCGCGCGCGATCAACGATGGCGGCTGGCAATCGGTGCCCAAACTCGCCTTCCCTGGCGGAGCGCTGATTGGTTGCGCGGCGGGTTTCGTCAATGTGCCGCGCATCAAGGGCAGCCACACCGCGATGAAATCGGGGATGCTTGCGGCGGAAAACATTATTGCGGCGCTGAATGCGCGTCGGGCAGGGGATGAATTGGCCGATTACCAGCCCGCCGTGAACGCAAGCTGGATCGCCACCGAACTCAAGCTGGTGCGCAATGTGCTGCCCTGTGTGGAGCGCTATGGCGATGCGCTCGGCACCATCCTCGGGGCCACCGACATGTGGATGCGCACGCTCAAAATCGGGCTGCCGATTACCATGAAGCATCATCCCGACAATGAGGCGCTGATGCGCAAGGACCTGTATCAGCCGATCAACTATCCCAAGCCCGATGGCGTGATCAGCTTTGACCGGCTGACGTCAGTGTCCTTTTCCTTCACCAATCATGAGGAGGATCAGCCCTGCCATCTTCAGCTCAAAGACCCGGAGGTGCCGATCACGGTCAATCTGCCGCTCTATGATTCCCCAGAGCAGCGCTACTGCCCGGCGGGCGTCTATGAGATTGTCGGGCGCGATGAGGGCGCGCCACGCCTGCAAATCAACGCGCAGAATTGCGTGCATTGCAAAACCTGCGACATCAAGGACCCGACCCAGAATATCAACTGGGTCGCTCCGCAAGGCGGCGGCGGGCCGAATTACCCGAATATGTGAGGAAGGCTGCTGACGGGTGCAATGATGTTATGTGAAGTTGCTTACGCGAAGATCAATCTCGCGCTGCATATCCGCCGCAAGCGCGAGGATGGCTATCATGACATTGAGACGCTGTTTGCGTTCTGCGAGGATGGCGATGTGCTGCGCGGCGAGGCTGCGGATGAGATCAGCCTGATGATTGACGGGCCGTTTGCGGAAGGACTGGTGGCAGACGAGGGCAATCTTGTCATCCGGGCGACGAGGGCGCTGCAAGCGGCAGCGGGTGTCACGACCGGCGCGCGGCTGCATCTCACAAAGAACCTGCCCATCGCTTCGGGGATTGGTGGCGGTTCGGCCGATGCAGCGGCGGCACTGCGGCTGCTGGCAAGGCTATGGAAAGTTGATACCGATTTGCACAGCATTGCAGCGGATTTGGGCGCCGATGTGCCCGCCTGCCTGCTGAGTCAGACTACGCGCGGGGAAGGGGTGGGGGAAGCGCTGACGCCACTTGGTGACAGCCTGAAAACCTCGCCCGTCCTCCTCGTCAATCCGCGTGTGGGCGTCTCAACGGACACAATATTCAAGGCCTGGGATGGTGTGGACAGGGGGGCGCTCGCGCACAGTGATGATATGCTGGCGCTGGCTCAATCGTCGCGCAACGACCTCACGGTACCCGCCATAGCGCTTGTGCCTGTGATTACGGACCTGCTGGCCGCGCTGGAACAGCAACCCGGCACCACGCTGACGCGAATGTCCGGCTCGGGGGCAACCGGTTTTGCGCTCTATTCAAGTATACAGGCGCGCGACTTCGCCCATGCCGCCATCGTCGCCACGCACCCTGAGTGGTGGACACTGGCGAGCCGGTTGCGCTAGGCACCGCGCATGACCTCTCCATTTCTCCTTATTGCCGATCATGCCTCAAATCATGTGCCCGAGGACATTCATCTGGGGCTCGACCCCGCGTTGCTGAACACGCATATCGCGCTCGACATTGGCGTGGCGGAACTGGGTGCGGTGATTTGTGAGCGGCTTGGCTGCCCCGGCATTTATGGCGACGTTTCGCGGCTGGTGATTGACCTCAACCGTGAAGATGATACGCCGGGCCTTATCCCGCTCGCCTCCGATGGCCGTGTCATTCCCGGCAATGCAGGTGTGGACGCCGCCGCGCGGATCAGCCGCTTTTACCAACCCTATCATACGCGGATTGCGGCGCAGATTGCTGCACAGCGCCCCCAACTCCTCATCTCGTTGCACAGCTTTACGCCGCAACTTGCCTGTAATCCTCAAGAATTACGCCCCTGGCAGATTGGCATTCTCTATAATGAAGATGATCGCGCGGCGCAGGCTGCGCTTGCCGCGCTCACCACGGCGGGCGTCATCGTCGGCGATAATCTCCCTTACTCAGGCAAGGTGCTCAACGCCACAATGAACCGCCACGCTGAAGCAAATGGCATACCGTATCTCGGCTTGGAAGTGCGGCAGGATCTGATCGGCGACCCGGCAGGCATCGTCCACTGGGCGGATGTACTGGAGCCGGTGATTAGGGCCTGCGTTACGCGGTTCTAGTGATGATCTCTGCCATGCCCGCCCGGGTTGAAATGCGGCATTCGCACCCCCTGGGCGGGGCTCATCTGGCCATGAAAGGCATGAAAATTGCCGCCATTCGGCTGCCCACGATAGAAATGCCCGCCATCGCCACGGTGATAATGGCGATCATAATCATTGTTTCGATAATAGAAGTAGCCGTCATTGCCCCAATAGCCATCATAAATCGGGCCATAATAATTGTCATAATAGCCGTCATAATAATAGGGGCCTGGTGCGCCATAACCGAGCGCAACACCGCCATTTTCATAGCAGGCCGCCAGAGGCAGGGCGCAAGCTGCGATACATGATGCGATAAACAAACGTTTCATCATCAACCTCCATGTCCTAAAATACCTATGTCGCGGGGTGAATGCGCCCGCAATCCGTAATCATGCTGAGGCTAAAGGCGTGCGCGTGTACGGAACGTGAATGGATAAGGCGCGGGGGATCAAGCTTGCCTTGGGTTCAGCCGCGCGCCATAGGCGCGCTTCAGAAAGTGAGACTCTGATGACCTACAGTTTCGACAAATCCAAGCTCCCCTCGCGCCACGTGTCGGTGGGGCCGGAGCGCGCGCCGCACCGCAGCTATTATTATGCGATGGGGCTGACCGAGGAGGAGATTGCGCGCCCGTTCGTGGGGATCGCGAGCGCTGGCAATGATTCGGCACCCTGCAATACCACGCTCGATGCTCAGGCGGACATTGCGCGTGTCGGGGTTGAGATCGGCGGCGGTATGCCGCGCCGCTTCAACACCATCACTGTAACCGACGGCATCGCGATGGGGCATCAGGGGATGAAGTCCTCACTCGCCTCGCGTGAGGTGATTGCCGACAGTGTGGAGCTCTCCATGCGCGGCCATTGCTATGATGCGCTGATCGGCTTTGCGGGGTGCGACAAGAGCCTGCCCGGCATGATGATGGCGATGCTGCGGCTCAATGTGCCGAGTATCTTTGTGTATGGCGGATCGATCCTGCCCGGGCGCTATCAGGACCGCGATGTCACCGTGGTCGATGTGTTCGAGGTGGTCGGCAAATATGCGGCCGGGGCCTGCCCGCTCTCGGAAGTCCATGCGCTTGAGAAAGTCGCGTGCCCCGGCCATGGCGCGTGCGGCGGGCAATATACCGCGAACACGATGGCCTGCGTGGCCGAGGCGATCGGCCTCTCTTTGCCTAACAGCAACATGGCCCCTGCGCCGTATAAATCACGAGAACAGGTTGCCCATGCCGCCGGCGTGCAGGTGATGGAGTTGCTGGCGAAGAATATCCGCCCGCGCGACATCTGCACGCGCCAATCCTTCGAGAATGCCGCGCGCGTGGTTGCGGCAACGGGCGGCTCCACCAATGGCGCGCTCCACCTGCCCGCGATGGCGCATGAGGCGGGGATCGCGCTTGATCTGTTTGATGTCGCCGAAGTGTTCAAGTCGACGCCCTATATCGCGAGCCTCAAACCCGGCGGGCAATATGTCGCGAAGGATATGCACGAGGCCGGCGGCGTTTATATGGTAATGAAAACGCTGCTTGCGGAGGGTCTGCTGCATGGCGATTGCCTGACCGTGACAGGTAAGACTTTGGGTGAGAATATTGATGAAATCACCTGGAACCCCAACCAGAAAGTGATTGTCGATGCCAAAACGCCGATCACCCCGACCGGCGGCGTGGTCGGCTTGAAAGGCTCGCTTGCCCCCGATGGCGCGATTGTGAAAGTTGCGGGGATGTCGAAGCTCCACTTCTCTGGCCCCGCGCGGGTGTTCGATTGCGAGGAAGATGCGTTCGCCGCCGTCGAGGCGCGTGACATTGCTGAAGGGGCGGTCATCGTCATTCGCTATGAAGGCCCGAAAGGCGGGCCGGGTATGCGCGAGATGCTTTCGACCACCGCTGCGCTTTATGGACAGGGGATGGGCGAGAAGGTTGCGCTGATCACCGACGGGCGGTTTTCCGGCGCGACACGGGGTTTCTGCATCGGCCATGTCGGGCCGGAAGCAGCGGATGGCGGGCCGATTGCGCTGGTTGAGAATGGCGACATCATCAGCATCGATGCTGAAGGTGGGACGATTGAGCTGGAGGTGGACGCCGCCACACTCGCTGCCCGCCGCGCCAAATGGCAGCCGCGCCAGCATGATTACCAGTCTGGTGCGCTGTGGCGCTATGCGCAGAATGTCGGCCCCGCGCGCTATGGTGCCGTCACGCATCCGGGCGGCGCGAAAGAAACGCACTGTTATGCGGATATTTGATTGACTGCGCAGATCATCACGCATCTGGCCGCGCGAGGGGATGGCGTGGCGGCGGATGGTTCATTCCATGCCGGGGCAGCGCCCGGTGACGTCATAAAGCCAGATGGCGTGCTCATCGTAGGTCCGCACCATGCCGCGCCCGCCTGCCAGCATTCTCCAAAATGCGGAGGCTGTCAGCTCCAACATGTCGATGATGTCGCCTATGCCGCTTATGTGGTGGCGCGGATTGCTGATGCACTGAAGGCACAAAATCTGGAGGGACCTGACATCCGCGCGCCGCATCTCTCGCCGCCGCGCACCCGTCGTCGCGCCAGCCTGAAAGCGCAGAAGTGGGGCAAGCAGATTCTGCTCGGCTTCAACGAGGCAAGCTCGCACCGGCTGGTGGATATTCACGATTGCGCGGTGCTGCACCCTGATCTGATGGGTTTGGTCGCGCCGCTCAGGCGGCTGCTCGGCGCAATGATGGGGGGACGAGGACAAGCCGAGGTGCAACTCACTCTGCTCGATCAGGGCGTGGATGTATTGCTTAAAGATGTGACGGTGGAGGGAATGGTCGCCATCGAAGCGCTCAATGATTTTGCGGCTCAGCACCGGTTGGGACGATTGTCGCTCGATGAAGGCTATGGGGCTGAACCGCGCTATGTACCCGAACCTGCAACGATCACGCTTGGCGGGGTGGCGGTGCCGTTCCCGCAAGGGAGTTTTCTTCAGGCGACAGCGGATGGCGAGACCGCACTGGTGGGGGCTGTACGAGAAGGCGTGAGTGAGGCATATCCTGTTGCTGATCTGTTTTGTGGGTTGGGCACGTTTGCGCTGCCGCTGGCGGCGAACGGCGCACAGGTTTATGCCGTGGAAGGTGCACGTGATGCGCTGCTGGCGCTGAGCGGCGGGGCACGGCAGGCGGGCATAGCGCTCACCACCGAACATCGTGATCTGTTCCGTCGCCCGCTTACTGCGGCTGAGC
Source organism: Alphaproteobacteria bacterium (assembly GCA_028869975.1). GTDB lineage: Bacteria > Pseudomonadota > Alphaproteobacteria > Sphingomonadales > Sphingomonadaceae > JAGWQR01. Next base: position 16,091 of record JAGWQR010000204.1, read on the forward strand.
TTGCGCACTTCAATGCGGTCGTGATCGATCCGCCGCGCGCAGGGGCCAAAGAACAAGTGGCGGAACTGGTGCGATCAAGTGTGCCGCGCATTATTTCGGTGTCGTGCAATCCGGCGACTTTTGCCCGTGATGCGGCCATGTTGACGGCCGGCGGCTATGCGCTGCGCTGGATTCAACCGGTGGGACAGTTTCGCTGGTCAACGCATGTCGAACTGGTGGGCTTGTTCATGCGCTCATAGGGGCGCGGTTACGACTTTTTTAACCATTTCCGGCTAGCCACAGGCTGAATTCGCAGGAGTTGTGGCATGGACAATAACGTATACCGGTTTACCCAAACCGAAATCGAAAATGAGGCGACCGAACTGAGTGTGCAGGAGCGCGCCATCATCACGAGATCGATTGGCCGGGTGAGTGAAGTTGCGGGATCGTCATCGAAAGTGATTTTTGACCATGCCGCACTCAGCGATCTTCAGAACTTGACCGACCCCTGTCTGGCTGCGTCTGGCCAGATCGGTACGCAAATCAAGGTCCAGGCCGGTGGAGCTTATTTGATTGCCAATGTACGCTCGCTGCGTGAAAATCAGTCCGGGGAGCTGGTGGCCGACATCGATTTTCTGGGTGAAGGCGATGAGGAGCGACTGACCGGGCGGCTATACAATTTTCGGCGCGGGGTGACGCGCTACCCGATCCCCGGTGTAACAGCCTTTCCGGTTTCGACTGAGGACATGAAGCAGATTTATGCGGCGGATGACCGGCCGCACATCGAGGTTGGCAATGTATACCCGACCAAAAATGTGCGTGGCGCGCTGTTTGTCGATGCAATGCTCGGCAAGCATTTCGCATTGCTCGGCTCGACCGGTACCGGTAAATCGACCAGCGCCGCGCTGATCCTTCACAAAATCTGCGAGGCCGCGCCGCAGGGGCATATCGTGATGATCGATCCGCACGGCGAGTATTCGGCTGCGTTCAAGGGCAATGGCGCGCTGTTTGATGTATCGAACCTTGAAATGCCCTACTGGCTGATGAATTTTGAGGAGCATTGCGAGGTACTGCTCACCTCGGCGGGCAATGAGCGTCAGCGGGATGCCGAAATTCTGGCCAAATGCCTGTTTTATGCGCGATCGCGCAACCGTGTGGCGAAGGATATTGCCAAGCTGACGATCGATGCCCCGGTGCCCTATCTACTTTCCGATTTGCTTGCGGCGATTACCACCGAGATGGGTAAGCTCGACAAGGCTGGCGATAACGCGCCCTATCTGCGTCTCAAGAACAAGGTAGAGGAAATCCGCAATGATCCGCGCTTCACCTTCATGTTCTCGGGGATGATGGTCGCAGATACAATGAGTAAATTCCTTGCGCGCATCTTCCGTCTGCCAGGCGATGGTCGCCCGATTTCGATCATCGATGTGTCGGGTGTGCCCTCTGAAATCACCTCGGTTGTGGTGGCGGTTCTTGCGCGCATGGTGTTCGATTATGCGATATGGTCGCGCAACGAGCCGCAGCGACCCATCTTGCTCGTCTGTGAAGAAGCGCACCGCTATGTGCCATCCGAACGCAATGCCGACAAGAGCGCGGTGGGCAAAATTCTGAGCCGGATCGCCAAGGAAGGCCGTAAATATGGCGTCTCGCTGGGGCTGATTACGCAACGCCCGTCCGATCTGGCCGAAGGTGTGCTCTCGCAATGTGGTACCATTCTCGCCATGCGGCTCAATAACGAGCGCGATCAGGCATTTGTAAAGGCTGCGATGCCCGAAGGCGCACGCGGTTTCCTCGATACTATCCCGGCGCTCAGGAATCGCGAGTGCATCATGTGTGGCGAGGGTGTCACCATCCCCATCCGCGTCTCGTTCGACAGCCTTGCGCCTGAAAAGCGCCCGGCTTCGGAAGACCCGAGCTTTGCAAAACTGTGGAACGAAAGCGGCAATGAGGAAGAAATCATTGCACGCGTCATCAGCCGCTGGCGCAGTCAGGCAAAATAATGGGCTAAAGTCCGGGGTAGCGTTATTGGTGCGCGTCGCCTATCTGTGGCGCGCATGAGATGGCGCAGCGACCCCGAAACACCGCAAAGAGCAGCCCCCTCGCGTCGCCAGTTCTTCATGATGGGGGCGCTGGGCAGCGGACTGATTGTCGGTTTCGAATTCTGGCCAAGGGTTGAGCGACCCAATATTGCGCTTGGTGTGGGTGAGACGCAGTTCGGCGGGTATATCAAACTGAGTACCGACGGGCATATTGTCGTTATCGTCCCTCAGGTTGAATTCGGGCAGGCGGCCACAACCATATTGCCGCAGATTGTTGCCGACGAACTTGTCGCCGATTGGCGCAGCATCGGGGTCGAAATTGCGCCGGTCAGCGCGTTTTACGCATCGACAACGTTCGCGGCCAGTATGGGCTGGCAGACGATGTTCGGCGCACCGCTCGCGCTTCAGATTACCGATGAGGGCGCAATGCTGGCAGGCTATGCGCAGCCTCTGCGCGATGCGGCGGCCTATTTGCGGATCGCCCTGGTCAAGGCGGCTGCGCGGCTCTGGGGTGTTGCACCCGAGTCGTGCACAACGCTGGAGGGTTTTGTCCATTCGGGCGCGAAGCGCACGCGCTTTGCTGATCTGGTGGGCGCGATTGTGTTGGCCAATCCGTGGGATCAGACGACAGCTCCGCCGCAGCGCAGCGATCAGGAGAGCCATTTACTTGGCCGCAGCTTGCCACGGTTAGATGCGCCCGCCAAGATTGACGGATCGGCGAATTACGCAGCGGACATTCGTTTGCCCGACATGGTATTTGCCTGTGTGCGCAGCGCGCCCTTTGGATCTGGCGATGTTGCAGGATTTGACGGGGCTGCCGCGCGCCGGATTCCGGGTGCGGTTGATATTTTCCCGCTGGCCGAGGGGCTGGTCTGCATTGGCCGTACCAGTTGGGTAGCGGGGCAGATGGCAAATGCTGCAGCGCCGCGTTTTCATGCGGCGCTCCCGCTGCCCGACAGCAAATCTCTGCAATCTCGCCTTGATTCCGCACTTAAATCAGCAGGGACAACGATCATCAACAATGGCGATAACGCAGGCATCAAGGGCAATCCCGGCGCGCTTGATGCCCGTTATCATGTCGATCTGCTGCTACAGCCTCCACTTGAAACCGGTGTGGCCACGGCACACTACATCAAGGGCCAGCTTGAACTCTGGGCAGCGAGCCCGGCCCCGGATATGGCGCTGAACGCAGTTGCACGCGCGACAGGTGTGTCACACGATAATATCATTCTGCATTCTGTTTTTGGAGGCGGAGGATTCGAACAGAAATTAGATCCCCTGGTCATGACTGTTGCCGCGCAGGCGGCCTTGCGGCTGAAGCGACCTGTACATGTTTTCCGATCGCGCGGTGAGGAAAATAGCCAGAGTCTGAATGCGGGGGGCGCGGTATCCCGTATGACCGGGCAGGCCCTGCCCGACGGACGGATCATCGGTTGGCAAGCTCATATTGCGGCACCGCCAGGCGCTGAGGTTTTGCGGGCGCGCATAACGGATAATCGCGCGCCACGTC
>JAGWQR010000205.1 GCA_028869975.1 Alphaproteobacteria bacterium
GATGTACGCCAATCTTTCTGTCGCAATGGGCGGGCGCGTTGCTGAAGAAGTTATTTTCGGCTATGATAAGGTTTCTTCGGGGGCGTCATCAGACATCAGCTCGGCGACCTCACTGGCCCGGGATATGGTGACCCGCTGGGGTATGTCCGATGTGCTCGGGCCTGTAGAATATGCCGATGATGATGGCGAAACCTTTCTGGGCTACAGCCAGGCGCGGCCGATGCGGATGTCGAACGAGACGGCGCAAATCATCGATGCCGAGGTCAAGCGGATCGTGGAAGGTGCACTCAATCGCGCGAAAAACCTGCTCCAGCGTCACCGCAAGGAACTGCATCGGCTGGCTGAAGCCCTGCTCGAATATGAGACGCTTACGGGCGCTGAAATCAAGGCTGTGCTCGCTGGAGAGAAGCTCGATCGCAACATGTCCCTGCCCGATCAGCCGGCGCCCTTGACAACGGGTGGTGCCTCGATCCCCAAAACCCGGCGCAAGCCACAGATCGGCGGCGTGGCGACGGCCTAACCAATTGTATTAATGCAAAAAAGGATAGTTATGTTTCAAACGCTTACGCTGACGCTGGATACCGGCGATGTTGTCATCAAATTGCGTCCCGATTTGGCCCCCAACCATGTTGCACGCATCGCCGAGCTGGCCAATGAAGGCTTTTATGATGGGGTTGTGTTCCACCGCGTTATCCCAGGCTTCATGGCGCAGGGTGGCGATCCGACCGGCACAGGCATGTCGGGCTCTTCCAGACCTGATCTGAAATCCGAATTCAACCGTGAGCCCCACGTGCGCGGTGTCTGCTCGATGGCACGCTCCAGCAATCCGCATTCGGCGAACAGCCAGTTTTTTATCTGCTTCGATGATGCCACCTTCCTTGATGGCCAATATACGGTGTGGGGGGAGGTTTCCTCGGGTATGGAACATGTCGATGCGTTGCCCAAGGGTGAACCACCACATACGCCGGGCCGCATTCTTAAGGCGGTTGCTGTCTGATTTAAGGCTTTGCCGGCGGTTTGAGCAGCCAATCATGAAAGAGGCGCACGGGTCGCGCGTCAAGCGCACGCTGGCGGCAAACGAACCAGTAACTGTAGGGGCTGGGAACGTCAAAGTCGAATAGGCGTTGAAGGCGCGCATCCTGTGTGCCTTCCAGATGGTTTTCGTGCACGAAGGCAATTCCCAGCCCTTGGGCCGCTGCTTCGAGCATCAACGGGGCCGAGTCATAAAAATCCGTCGCGGCTGGATCCAGATCGGGCAGGCCGGCGGCCTGACGCCAGGCGTCGAATGTCTCCGGCAACTCGCGATGCAGGATGATGGTTGCCTCGGATAATTGTTCGGGACGCGTAACGGGCACACCATTCACCTTCAAGGTCTTTGCGCCGAGGACAAAAATCCGGTCATGATCCAGGCACTTGGCATAAAGCAGCGGATCAATTTCCTTCGCCAGAACAATCGCCACGTCGATACCATCCCCCAGACGCGTTGTCGCATGGGCGGCTGTATCAATATCAAGGTGCAGATGTGGATATTTTTGTCGCAAGTCACCCAGTCGTGGCATTAATCGCTGCGCTGCGAACAAGGGCATGAC